>CAZNPI010000010.1:0-4705 GCA_964575015.1 uncultured Gammaproteobacteria bacterium | reverse complement strand
CTCCGCCACGTAAAAAGCCCTAGCTATCTATGCGAGGGCTTTTTACGTGCCCCGTGATGCGAAGCATTTTTACGGGGCTACCCATTGATCGTCTTCGCTAGGGCTTCACGTGGCACAGCCTACATCGGAATATTTTTCATGATCCATACACTTGACGATCCTTCCGATTCATGGCAGCGGTATAGATATGTACTTTGTCTATATCTTAAAAAGTTTAACTGATCATGGTTGGTATATCGGTTTTTCCGAAGATGTTCACCGGCGTCTATTGGACCATAATTCTGGAAAAAATACCTCCACGCATGCTCGTAGGCCTTTCATTTTGATTTATTATGAGGCTTATCTGCATAAGCTTGACGCCCTTGGGCGGGAAAGGTTTCTGAAAAGCGGGGCTGGGAGGCGTTTTGTAGAAAAACAGTTGAGGAATTATTTGGCACTATGACAACTGAGCATGGGCAGAGTCGGATGCCTCAATGGGCGTGATATCAGTTGTGATGGTCAGATCGAGCGCGTTGCTCATGGATATCTCTGGTAAGACCTTGGTTTTGGCGGATTACCATTGTATTTCCGCAGATATTCGTGATATACATGCGTCTGATATGTATCTGATCAATAAGGAGGACAATGCCATCGAACCTATAAAGGAGATCACCTTTAAATCCGCAGGATTTAAAGAACGGCAGCATCTCCAAGAATGGATCGCTAAAAACCCAGAATCTCTGGGTGAGGAGCTCTTGATTATTCAAAAGGAGTTTTCAGATTTTGATGATACGAATGAGCGTCTCGATCTTCTTGCATTGGATAAGAAGGGTAACCTTGTGATTATTGAAAACAAGCTCGACGATACCGGTCGTGATGTTGTGTGGCAGGCTCTCAAGTACGCTTCCTATTTTTCGAGTCTCAATGGAAAAGTTATCATTGATATATTTAATGGCTATCTTCAGAAACAAGGAATTAAAGATGGTGCCCGTACACAGCTAGAAGAATTTTTTGGTACGGAAGACTTTGAGGAAAAACTGAGCATTGGAACAACGCAGCGGATCATTCTTGTTGCCGGAGAATTTCGGAAAGAAGTCACGTCGACGGTTCTATGGCTTCTGAATTACGGCATTAAAATCCAATGCTTTAAAGTTACGCCATACAAGCTTGGTGACCAGCTCCTGCTCGATTGTGATCAGATTATCCCGATGAAAGAGGCAGAGGACTATGTCATTAAAGTGGCATTGAAAAATCGTGAAGAGATCGAGAGTCAGGAGGTTTTAGAGGGAAGATATGTTATTCGATTGGCGTTCTGGTCGCAGTTCTTAAAGGAGGCTAGTAGACGTGATCCTTCTTGTAGCAATATCAGTCCCAGCAAAGATGCGTGGATCGGGCTTGGGATTGGTGTGGGCGGTGTTGGCCTAAACGTCGTTGTTACTCGTTCATATGCTCGTACTGAGATTTACATCAACCGTGGTTCAAAGGCTGAGAATAAGCGATACTTTGACGGTCTTTTTGCTCACAAGGAAGAGATTGAAAAGGAATTTGGAGCTCCTCTTGTTTGGGAGCGCATGGATGATAAAGTGACCGCTCGGATCAAATGGCAGCTCGATAATGTGAGCGTGTTTGAGGAATCGGATTATCAAAAGATGAACGCGTTTCTTATCGATGGTATCGAACGGATGAAAAAAGCGTTTTCTGGTGTGGTGAAAAAGCTCTAGCAAGCTTAAGCGGATTAGACTTTTTCTCTCGGTAGATGGGGCAGCTGCTTAGGCTATTCAGATGCCCCTGTTCCTCTAACAATCTCTTTCGCTCGCCGCAGAATAATAAGATCTCTCGGGACAATAAAATGTCCTTGGTAATCTTCAGTGTTCGCTTCTGAGACAAGTCGAATCGCTTCATCTAGCGGAACCCAGACCAATTTGAATTCTGCCGATTGTTCGTGTTCGGTAAATTCTGGAATGCCTTTTGCTCCGACGACGTGGGCGATATAGCAATAGGACTCTTGTTTGATATTAAATTTTCCACGATATTCAATAACTATTCCGATCTCTGGCCCGACTTCTATCTCGCACCCTGTTTCTTCTTTACATTCTCGTTTGAGCCCGGTCATGAGATCTTCGCCGTCATCAACTCCACCTCCTGGTAGTTTAAAGTAGCCACCTTTTTGAACGTGTAGGAGTGCTATGTTGTCATCAGCATCAAATAAAATAGCGCGTGCAGTTTGGCGGAGTGAAAGTGTTTCCAGTTTTTCTGGTGGGAGAGCATCGAGATTGATTGTTCGTAATAATTCCATACTCCCTGTAGACTACTGGAATACACATTGATTTGTCGAATATGAAACCAACCCAATGCCATCTTTGGAACGCAACAACGCTGAGCGAGGCTGATTTAATAAATGCCTTTGAGACGGTCACGACCTATTCCGAAGACCCTCATGCGAGTCAGAGGCTTGTGAAATGCACAGAGTGCGGTCAGCTGTATCTGAAGGATTTTTATGAAGAAGTTGATTGGGCTGATAGCGAAGATTCGATGCGTCTCACATTTGTTCCCGTTGATGATACAAAACAAGCCGAAGAGTTAATTCGGCTTGGTTCTGTTGCTGGTGCGTCGCCCAGCTTGCATGAGGATCTTTTAAAGGGGGAGGAGAGAAACGTCTATTGGGTGGGGAAAGATTAGTACCACTTTCCATCTTTTCCTTTCATTAACGTTGAGCTGTTCGATTCGTCTGCACTCACGTGATAGGTGTATTTTACGGAATCTGGGGAGATCTGTTCCCACGTTGTTTTGTCTGAGAGTAGTGCGGCGCGGACTTGATCTGGAGTTCCGAGGTTGAACATGGCGTTTACTGTTTTTGCGAGTTGAACGATTTCTGCATCACTCATTTTGATGACGTCTGCCATGATTTCTGTTTGTCCTGTTGCTTCAGCAGTGAGTTGAATATATGCACGAATTTTTGTTGGATCATTGGTTGCAAAAATGGCTTCACGTTTAATTTCTGTATCGATCAGTGCATTCTTTGTGGCCGCATCGAGTGTGGCGCCAGTTGGTTCTTGCATAGATGTTTGTTGTTGTGGATTGAGAGTAATGACGAATGGGGTACGTTTTGTGAATAGACGTTCTGTTTCAAAAATGGTGAGCGTTGTTGGTGAGCCATCGAACGTTAGCTCATAGGCCTGTGTACCCGCTGCGTCAATGGTTTGAGTGGCTGTTGAAAAAATGGATAGATTTTGACCTGTTGAATCAGTTCCTTTGATTGCAAGGAGTTGCCCTTCAATTCCCTCATAGGTTAGATTGATTTTTGTTTCAGAGGCTTCTGATGAATCAGTAGTTTCCCATGAAGTGATGGTGATTGTTCCGATTCCTTTTTTGGGTTGATTTTTTTCCGTTAGAGCGATCGTTGTTGTCGTGAGACCGATAGGGAGTTGTACGGAAATCGTTCCTTCGATTCGATTGATTTCGTCCGATGATGCGCCTTCAATCAGATGAATGCGTCGTGAGCCTTTATAGGAGAAGACAGGATCAATCGTTTTTGTAAGATCAACGTTTGTAAAGAACGCGTCTGTTTCAAATGAACTTTTTGTATCAAGAATATTTGCTCCGCTAGCGTTCGTGATAGATGAGAGTGCAATCGTTGCTTTTTGATTTGGGGTAAATTCAAGATTTGGAATGGTGCCTGGAATACGAAGGTGAATTTCGCCATCCGCGTATTTTACAAAAATTCCATCTGCGGCTGTAAATTGTTCCGCAAGAAGTTCGGGGGCAACGACTGCGGCAAAGGCTTGATTGTACCCTGCTTCAGTCATAGATTTTGGTTGTTGGAGATCTGCGGCTGATGGGGCGGATGGTGTTACGATGGGGACTGGTTGTTGATTCATAGCAGGTTGTGGTGTTGGCTGCGATGCCCGATATCGAGCAAAACTATATGCGCCGGCAGCTCCAAGAATAAGGACGATACTGCCTACGATGATGTAAGGCGACATTTTTGAGGCAGCGCTTGCCGTTGTTGGTTGTGGGGTCGACATTGATGGCTCAGGCGTAATTGAAGGAGTGGGTGTTGGTGTGTCCATAGAATTTGAATGGATTATAGCAACAGGGCTGTGCATTGGCACGCGTCTGTCATGTGATGTGATGATCATGCTATACTTTCGCTGTATGGCGTACTCAAAAGAGCTGTTAGAAGAGATGGCGAAAGCACAAGATGTATTCGTGTGGGAAACCGCTTCATTTGAGCGCGTGCAGCGTGGGCCGAAGTGGTATGTTTGGATGATGATTCTTGTTGTTGCTTTTGCGGGGTATGCGATCTTCACTCAAAATTATCTCTTTGCATTTATCGTGCTGTTAACCGCGATTATTCTTATTTTAACTGCAAATAAACAAGAACCGCGGAATGTATTGATTCAAATCGGCACAAATGGCGTTGTCTATGATGGCCAATTTTATCAATATGATGCGTTAAGTGATTTTGCGATTATTTTTCAGCCACCGGAAACGAAGATTTTGTATATTCAGCCTAAGGGATTTATGGGTATACGGTTACGTATCGATTTAGATGATCAGGACCCCGTAGCTTTGCGAAATCACCTGAAAAAGTACATGGATGAGGACCTGAACTTGCAAGAAGAGCATTTCTCTGATACAGTCGCGCGGCTGTTGAAGCTCTAGTTTTAAGCGGCCGTAGCTCAGCTGGATAGAGCGCCTCCCTGCGAAGGAGGAGGTCAGTCGT
>CAZNPI010000009.1:0-14511 GCA_964575015.1 uncultured Gammaproteobacteria bacterium | reverse complement strand
ACGAATCGTTGATTTTGCTTTTTCAACTTTTGCCGGATCACCCTGCGCGGTCATCCAGAGATATCCCGCGTACAACATCAATACGAGAAAAATCGTACCAAGCAACCCAAGGAAGATATAAATAATTCTTCCGATGATTTGAATCAAATCTTGATTTGGATTTACACCAGATGCAGCAGTGACCTGTTGCAAATTCTGCGTTGAAGCCGGTACCTGTGCATGGACCGGAACTGCAAGGAATCCACTCATCAAAAAGAAACACAAGAGCGCTCCCAAGAAGATGGATCGAAGTCTACTCATAAATCTGCCACAAGCATTTGGCATGGTGAAAACGTTCTCTCAGAGTATACACGAAGAACAACACACCCTCAACGGTTGTTGAGGGTGTGTAAAACTATGAGAGCAGACGTTGGACGAGCGTGCGGACCATATTTCCGTCAGCACGACCAGCAACTTCTTTCATCACGATGCCCATCACTTTTGCGAACTCACCGGAAGTGGCTCCAGTATCAGTGATAGCCTTCTTGATAATCGCTTCGATATCCGCTTCAGAAATATCTGCAGGCAGATATCGCTCAAGCAGTTCAATCTCCGCTTTTTGCTTTTCCATCAAATCTGTTCGTCCGGCAGAGGTGAAATCAGAGAGTGCGTCACGGTATTGCTTGACGATGGTCCGCAATACCAATGTGGCTTCTTCGTCGGTCAACGGATGACCGAGGTCGATCTGTTTATTCTTGAATGCAGATCGCACCATGCGCAACGAAGAAACAACGGACTCATTTTTTGCCTTCATTCCCTCTTTCAAATCTGAGTCTATCCGTTCAATAATCGTCATAGGCGGTCAAATCTGGCAGGTTATCTGCGATTTGGTTGTTTACGGCGCGTATCTTCCTTGATCTGGCCGGTCTTCATCTTGTATGCGTATTCTTCACGCATCTCTTCGCGACGCAATGCGCCTTCGCGACGCTTGTTCTTGCTCGGATCTTTCTTGTGAAAGCGAATTTTCTTGGTTTGAATCGTTTGACCGCTAGCCTGAATACGCCGTTGAAAACGGCGCAAGAATGAGTCAAAAGTTTCGTTTTTTCTTCGTTTTACTTCTGTCATGGTACCCACGCTCCTTTCTATACTAAAGATGCCCTCATCTTAGATGAAGGCACCCTTTTCGTCAATATTCTCACCCTAACTCGCTTTGCCTAGCTTCTTCTCTAATTCATGAATCACCTTACGCACGTCAATGATTTCCTGGGTTCCGGCGTCCATATCACGAATAATCGCCGTTCCATCAATGACTTCTTTTTGGCCAATAATGACGGCAAACTTTGCATTGCGTTTGTTCGCAATTTCCATCTGCCCCTTAATCGCATCTTTTGCAAACGCCTCACCCGCCTTTAATCCGGCCTTACGAAGCTCTTCAAAAATTGCCAACGCACGCTTTCGACCCTGCTCACCAAGATGCGCAACGAAGATCTCGCAGGTTGGAGGTGAAATCGTCATCGTTTCTTTCAACTGATTAAAGACACGATCCATACCAATGGCAAATGCAGCAGCCGGGGTCGGACGACCACCGAGCACTTCAGCTAATCCATCATATCGACCACCACCACCCAAGGCAGATTGAGCTAACTCAGGATCTGTAGATGTGGAGTAGAATTCAAATACGGTGCGCGTGTAATAATCGAGACCACGAACGAGGTATGGATCGAGCTGATACGGAACATTCAATTCATCGAGATATTCCAACACACGCATAAAGTGCGCCTTTGACTCTTCATCAAGCCAATCAACAATTTGAGGCGCTTCCGCTTTTAATTCCATCATTCCCGGCTCCTTTGAGTCGAGCAATCGCATTGGATTTTTCAACAAACGTTTTTTATCCTCTTCAGACAATTTATTTCGTTTGGTACGGAAATAGGAAACCAGCGCGTTCTTATAATTCGCACGTGACTCCGGTGTTCCAATTGAGTTGATATGAACCGTAGCCTCAACACCGAGCTCTTTTAAAAACAAATACGAAACCAAAATCAATTGAGCGTCAACAACCGCATTCGCATCTCCGATGATCTCACAGGCGAACTGTTGAAATTGACGATACCGATTATGCTGCGGACGATCGTGACGAAACATGGAACCAGCTGTCCACAATTTAACCGGCTGTGGCAAGTTCAACATTCCGTGATGGATATACGCACGCATCGTTGACGCCGTACTCTCCGGACGCAATGAAACATGCTCACCCCCGGCCGTGTCAAAACTATACAACTCTTTTTCAATAATATCGGTCTGCTTTCCAACACCTCGAACAAACAATGCAGTCTCTTCAAGCATCGGTGTATCAATGCGATCAAATCCATATGCTTTTGAAAGCTCTTCCGCCTTCTTTCGCATCACATCCCAAATCGGCTGATCCTGCGGGACCAAATCTCGCATACCTCGAACTAATCCAATTTGTGGTGGAGCCTTCTTTGAAGATTCAGTCGGCTTCTTCGGAGCATCTGTTTTTGGTACAACTTTTTTCACAAGTTTCATAAGTCAGAAAAGAATTACAATGAATACTGAGGGTCTTGGAAAATCTTCCATCGATCAAAGGGCCAACCGCGTAACCACACCCGACCAACAATGAAGGATTGCTTCACGGGACCAAAGTAGCGAGAATCTAAACTCGCCGCACGATTATCTCCGAGAACAAAGAACTCATCATTTTTTAAGGTCACTGTTCGCGTCGTTGCTGTAAAGTCTTGATCTAAATAGGATTTCTCATCCAGGACAACCCCATTCGGCTCCTTTGAATTGAAGATTTTAATTTGACCACCCGCGATATCAACTGTTTCGCCCGGAAGACCAATCACACGTTTAATGAAGAACTGCTTCGGATCGTTCGGATATCGGAACACCACAATGTCACCACGCTCCGGTTGATGGAACCGATAGGACAATTCATCAATAATCAGATATTCATGATCAAAGAAATTTGGCTCCATTGAAGCGCCTTTCACATAAAACGGCTGAATCAAAAAGTAGCGTACCGGGATAATAATCGCCAAAGAAATTGCCATTACCTGGATCAATTCAAACAAAAATCCAAGCGCAGCCTTCTTTGGAGGCTCCTCCGATAGCTCTGAACGACGAGAAAATGGGAAGGTCATGTACCAGCCACTGTACCTGAGTTTCTCGGACCTGTCGAGCGACTAAGCATGAGCAGCTCCCGAGCCGTTTGCCCGGTGCTGTCGAGCGATTCGGCTCTTCAGCTTTGAATGAAATCGCCAACGTTCAATGCGCTTTGCGCCAATAACCGCACACCCGGCAACAACGGATTCAACGGACCCGAGTAAGGCCAACATCCAGCCGTTATGAATCAAGGATGACCAACCCGTGAACACAACGGCCGAAACAAAGGGAGAAGCCATTGCACCAATAAAAAGACCTAATCGAGCCGGGTTTGTGAAATCTTGGCGCAATGCCACCCATAACAATCGCTCCCCTGCTCCCAATCGAAACTTCCCCTGTGCAACTAAAGAAAGGAATGCCTGACGGTACATTCCGATGGACTGGATCGCGGTCACGAGCGAAAGCGAAACGGAAGAAATACCGAATAGTGCACCGGCAGCAGCAAAATGACCTTGCTGAATCACCGCTTCAACATGAAATGCTCCGTACGTTGCAAGAATAGCGACCGGAATCAAAATACGTGATCGTCGAGCTAATTGTCGCCACGTAAATCCAGAACCACGAAGCGCGAACAGCTCTGCGACCTCAGTGAGCACATCATCAACACTTGCAGCGAAGACTTTTCCCAATCCAGATACAAGGTGTTCCAATGTATGTGCAATCGGACCCACGATAATCAGCGCTTTCAAAATGGATTGCGCAACCTCTGTTCTCGTATGTGCGGAGTCAAAGACAATTCGATGAATAATTGATTCAATGGCCAACGGAAACAACTCCTGATTCAACTCTTGCACCATATTCTGCTCCGCCGCTCCGATACATCGATTATGCAAATCAACAAGAATAATTTTTGTGAACTCATATCGATGAGACAAAATCACCCGGACCTCTTCATTCAAGTTTACGCCTTTTTCTGCAGCGCGCTCCATCTCATCAAGCGTGATTGACGGAAATTCCTCACGACGCAGCAATCCTTCTAACCATGGAATGATCGTATTCGCTTGTGAAAGACGCGAGATATGTTCAACGGCTTGCAAAATTCGTTCAGGCGTTTTCTCAACCGATCGAACACCAACCCCATATCCCTGTTCCAAAAAACCACGAAACGCCTCAACCCGAGACGGCTTCAATGACAAGACGTACTGTAGCTCGATTGGAATCGCTTCAATCTGATCGAGCTCTGCCGGAACAGTAACGACCTCCAATAGATATCCATCAGCCGTCACTGGAACACGGAGTCCAAAGAAACGACGTACAAATGCAGAAATTGATTTCATAGGATGATGATACCACGCTGTTAAAACTCAACCTCGCCATTCTCGAATCGCTTTTTCCCACCGCTCCATCGTTCCACAATCATACCAAGCACCTTCCAATGGACACCCGCCAAGACGTCGTTCTTCGGCAAGTCGTGGAAATAATTCTTTTTCAAACATCAGAAATTTCTGCTCTTTCGAAACTTCACGCAACACAGACGGTTCAATGACATAGAGACCGGAACTGATTAACGTTGATGGCGGAATCTCCGGCTTTTCATGAAATCGAGAAATCCGATGACCATCCATTTCCGCAACACCATACTCGGACGGATTTGGCACACGAACCAACGCAATCGTGACCGCATGAATCGGATCATCTATTTTTCTCTGTTCATGAAATTGAAACAAAACTCCAAGATCTAGCCCCTTCAGCTCATCACCATTCGTCACAAATACCGGCTCATCCTCCAACGAAAAATGATGCACCAGTGCGCCCATAGTTCCCATTGGCTCCGTTTCTTCAAATAGTTGGATCGGGATTGGATGAGAACCACGCGACCACTCTTCAAATTTCTGTTTCCACATGGTTGGATAAATCACAGTCACACGCTCAACACCATGGCGCGCAAATAACTGCACAAGCCAGGTCGCAATCGGAACGCCCTGAACAGTAACCAACGGTTTTGGAATTTCCAATGTAACAGGACGCAGGCGAGAACCTTGGCCCCCAGCGAGGCCATTTCGAGCGCGCCTTTTGTGGCACGGTTTCATATGGTGGACATTGCTGGGTTCGAACCAGCGACCTTTCGAATGTGAATCGAACGCTCTAACCAACTGAGCTAAATGTCCTGGGCAATTGCGGGCAAATAGTACTAGATTCATTGCGAATTGGCAAGCGAGTGCTACAATCTTCGCATGACTATCAGCGACGCCCTCCATTCAGCCGAAACACAGCTTAGAGAGAATCTTCATCTTGCTCCCAAAGAACATCACAGACCTCGTTGGGAGGCTGAGATCCTGCTGACTGAACTTCTGAAGAAAGACCGAGCATGGATCATTGCGCACGGAGCGGATTCAATTCCGCCAAAGACATACCAAACATTTCGCTCATGGATTACGCGCCGGAAGAAGCATGAACCGCTTGCGTACATTCTTGGTGATCAGGAATTTTATGGTCGCGATTTCATTGTGACACCTGATACGCTGATTCCAAGATCAGAGACCGAGATGCTGGTTGAAATGGTGCATGTCGAAGATCCGAAAAAAACCATTATTTGGGATGTGGGAACCGGTAGCGGTGCACTCGCTGTAACGCTTGCAATAAAGCATCCAAATGCAACCGTTATTGCATCAGACGTATCAGCAAAAGCAATAACGATCGCGAAACGGAATGCAAAAAAACATGGCGCAGAAAAACGCATCACCTTTTTTACTGGAAGTTTAATTTCACCATCAGTCAATCGATATTTGAAACAACGACCGGAGGCAACACTCATCATCACGGCAAACCTCCCCTATCTTCCGGAAAAAGATAAAGAAAAACTCATGCCGGATGTTGTGAAATTCGAACCATCGTCTGCGCTATTTTCCGGAACCGATGGACTCGATCTGATTCGTGCATTCATGACGCATCTTGCCATTGCTCAACATGAATGGAAGTTCGATCATATTCAAGGATTATTTGAATTTGATCCATCACAAACAAAAAAGCTGCTTAAACGTTCTAAGCAACTTTTTCCAGACGCAACGATCACCGTGTACAAAGATTTTGCAAAACGAGATCGCGTCCTCGAAATACGAACCTGATATTAGCTCACGATGATCTCTGCGCCTAACGATTTAAACGTTCCGACCACATCTCCATATCCGCGCTCAATATGCTCAACGCCGGTAAATGACGATGTCCCGCTGGCAATGAGCGCAGCGAGCAAATAGGAGAATCCAGCACGAATATCCGGAATAACAATGTTCGCTGCGCGTAACTTTGTTGGTCCACTGATCACTGCGCTGTGACGGAAATTATGATTCAAAAAACGACAGGTTTTTCCACCTAAACATTCTGTTTGTAATTGAATTTTTGCACCCATCTTTCGTAATGCTTCCGTATATCCAAATCGATCTTCAAAAACCGTTTCATGGACAATCGATACACCCTTTGCCTGCGTCAATAAAATCACGAATGGCTGTTGCCAGTCTGTCATAAATCCTGGATGCACATCTGTTTCAAGTGCGATGGATCGCAAGTTTTTCCCTCCTTGGAATCGAATACCGTCTGAATGAACTTCGTACGGAACGCCAACGCGACGTAATGCATTCAAGAATGAAAGCATATCAACTTGGCGAGCATCTTTAATGAATACATCTCCGTTCGTCAACGCAGCTGCGCAAGCAAATGAAGCCGCAGCAATACGATCAGGAATGACACGATGAGTTGCTCCATGCAATTCCGGAACACCTTCAATAATCCAAGTGCGATTCACATCTTGATAGATGATGGCTCCCATTGATTGAAGCAACATCGCCAGATCAACGATCTCTGGCTCAACGGCAGCATTACGGATGACCGTTGTTCCTCTAGCACGGACGGCAGCAAGCATCACGTTTTCCGTTGCCATCACAGACGGATACGGGAGTTCAATAACTGTGCCGTTCAACTGTGATGCTTTTGCAATATATGCATCCTCTGTCTTTGTGATTTCTGCACCCATCTTCCGTAACGCATCCAAATGAAAATCTACGGGTCGCGCGCCAATCGCATCGCCACCAAGCGCTGGGATCGTCGCTTCATGAAACCGATGAAGTAACGGACCGAGCAACAAAATCGGAATACGATTTTTTCGACTAAAGACTTCTGATCCTTTTGCGGTTCGAGCCGTGCTCGCATTCACCGTTACCTTGCCGCCCTTTCGCACGACCGTGGCACCGAGACCTTCAAGCAATTCCAAGGTCAAATCCATCTCACCAATATGAGGTACATTTTCCAAAATAACCGGCTCATCCGTTAAAAGCGTTGCGATCAATTCTTTGGATGCTGCATTCTTCGCTCCCGGAATAACAAGCTCTCCGTGTAAGGTTGCGCCTCCACGAATCGAATACGTCCGTTGATTGGACGGTGATGGTTTTGTTGACATGAACAGATAATACCGTTATTTACCCTGGCCTTCAATGGCGCTAAAAACCGCTCCATCTATCACGATCTCAATCCATGTCGTGCCCCGATTCAACGCTGCCTCTAATCCATCAACGGTTTCAAAGCGAAGATGTTCTCCGGCCGTGCGATACCACATGATCGATTCACGTTTTCCGTTGTGATATAACAATGCTTTTCCTTTTCCGGTTGTACGAACAGATAATCGGCCTTCTGGATCAAGAACCTTGCCATCCGTTAACAACACAGCAATATTTTTTGCCTTTACCGGTGCGCCATCCTGATCTTTTGCCATCACGCTTGCCTCAAATCGTTGGTACATGTTTTCTGTTGGCAGGTAGGTCCAGTGCGCTTGCTGCCACCCAGTCGTTCCAAAATCTGGACCATTCAACACACCACGATGTGTGGACGTTCCTGATTCTGGCTCATCATCCATATACCGCCAAGAACGAAAATGTCCTTCTGACCATTTCTTTTCAGCATCTGCTTCATGCAATAAATCCGTTCGTGTATACGTGCTATGTGGAGCTTCACGTTTCGCAGAGCGCCAAAAATATTTTCCATTAAAGAACTCATTCAGATCTCGAACGCTCTTCATCGTCTTCAGCTGATCAAGTGCTGCCGGGCTTCCACCGACATGTGCATACACAGCATTCAACGAATCTGCGAAATCAACAAAATACGGACGTGCGCTTCGCACCGGACCAATAGCATCTACCGTTGTCGTTGCATCAAACACCAACATGAAACGAGTTAAACCACCTTCAACCGGAACCTCATAGACAAGATTTGCTTTTGCCGGTCCGGACAATGGACGAGCATCCGGATTATTCTCCACCATCACGGCATACGGCTGTAAACGAGATTGATCAACCGGAACCAACACGCCATCTAACGATCGCGGAATCAGGTCCTGCGTACTTGTTGAAACAACAACTTCACTCGTTGATGTTGATACAACGCTTGATACGGTACGACCCTTTCCGGAAATCGCAAACCAAAATAACAATCCGCTGGCAGTGAATAACAAAACGGCCCCAACCGCTAAGAGCGGCCAGGACCGTTTGATAAATTGCTCGATGCTAAATGTAATGTGTCGTGGTTCCTGCATGGCTGCGGGATTACTTCTTGCCATCTGCTGCCTCTTCTGCGGCTTTCTTTGCAGCTTCAGCTGCTTTCTTTTCTTCAGCTTCAGTCTTAATTGCAGAAATATCACCCTTTGAAGATTCTTCCATCTTCTTCAATTCATCCTCAGTCAACGGTCGGATCACGGTTGCGACAACCAATGTCGCGTCCTGAGTGCTTTCAACTCCCTTACCCAAGTTCAATGAACCAATAGTGATATTATCTTCAAATGTTGCCAATGAAGAGATGTCAACGACGATTTCGTGTGGCAAGTCTCCAGGCAAACACTCAACCGTCACTTCATTCATGGAAACCATGAGCGTACCGGCCATTTCCTTCACTGCCTTGGATTCACCAATCACGCGGAGAGGGACCTCAACGGTCACCTTTTCATCCATGCGGATTTGACGGAAATCCACGTGAACAGGTTCCATCATGACGATATCAACCTGGACCTCCTGAATCAAAGCCTTTACCGGAGCAGCATTATCAATGGTAACGTCTACCAATGAAGATGTACCGGCTTGGCGGTATAATTTACGAAATTCTCCTCGGACAACCTGAACGGAACGGGGTTCAATGCCGTGACCATAGATCACGCACGGAATAAGACCGTCTGCCAAGGTTTGTTTGGATTGACGGCCAAGAGCCGTTCGGGTTGTTGCGTTGAGTGCGTAGGACATACAAGTGAGCGGAATCGTACGAAATCTAAGCCTGTTTGTCAAGCACGAGACGGCAAAAGGCCTTACTCTCGGTTTCTAGCAGACGATGGGTCGACACACATTCATCCGTACTCACGGGTAAAAGGTCCTGAAAACGGAGCGCATCCATGGCTTTTAGGTCCGTGACCAGCCCTACGGAGCTAACAGCTCCCCCGTTTTCCAAAACAACAGCAATAACGGCATTTCCGCAAGATTTACAGGTACAGTGAAACAAGCGGGTCGTCCCCTTTTCGCCCAAAAGCCGAATTTCAGACGTCGAATACATCGCATGGCACACAGGACAATGCGCAAGAAGCTTTGGCGATGACGCTGGCTGCATATGCCTTTATCCTACCGCGGAATCAGTTCTGTCGCAAAAAAAGAGGGGCCATGCACGTGCATAGCCCCACAAAGAGACTCAACCAGACTTCATTTCCACCAGCAACCGGTTCACAATGATCGGCAGATCCAATTTTGGAACATCCAATCCTAAATTGATGCGATAATTACAACCAGCATGGCACATCTGGTCACAAAAATACGGAACGCTAGAAGTCGCGATCATCGGCCCGGTAAAAGTCTTACGCAAGGTCCTGATCAAATCAAGCGTATTCAGATGACGTCCACCTAGGCACCCGTCCATGACGATCAAGCAGATCGTCGGATGATTGGCAAACAACACCTCCGCCTCTTCAATATTCGTGGCGATCAAGCAATGCGCCACTCTTTGTAGAGTCCGTTTCCAAGCCCTTGCCAAACTCGGATCATTTTCCACCAATAACACTATCGGCAATGAACGATGCGGCATATTCCCTACCCCCCCAGCCCAACCTTTGGGCTCTTCTAAGAAACCATATATTCCACTTTCTATCAAGAACTGTGCTCCATCCGCTTTCGTACTGCGATGGATTCAGCCAGTCCAATAATACTGAAAACCGAAATAAGGGACGATGCTGCCGCAGAAGCAAATGGCAGTGGAATTCCGGTCACAGGTAAAAGACCTAAATTCATTCCTGCGTTAATCATCAGGTGAAATAATAACACTGCAGAACTTCCAATCATGAGTAATGCAGCAAATGGATCTCCGGAAACAGAGCCGATCCAGATCATTCTGTACAATAAAAATGCAAACAGACCCAAGACAACACAAAGCCCCACAAACCCCAACTCCTCCCCTAATACGGCAAACATAAAATCCGTTGATGCTTCAGGTAAAAAACGCAACCGTGCTTGCGACCCCTCTCCGATCCCTTTTCCAAACCATCCTCCAGAACCAATGGCAATCCGCGCCTGTGCAACGTTGTATGACGCACCATATGGATCACTAGCCGGGTGAATAAACGACGTAATACGATCACGCTGATACTGACGAAGACCAACGGTCCATACCAGCGAGACAATGACAAACACGGAAACCACCATGATCCACCAAGCGTGACGAGGAAGCCCACAAAACAGAACAACCGAACCCCACAGCGCAACAAATACCATCGCAGATCCAAAATCTGGCTGCAACAATACCAGCCCCATATATACCGACGTCGCGACAATACTTCCCAAAAATTCAATCCAGGTCAGTCTACGATGAATATGCCGCGCAAGATACGCTGCCAAAAAAATTGCTAACAATACTTTTGCCACTTCAACTGGTTGAAATGAAATCGAGCCAATCGAAAACCAACTCTCTGCATTACGATTCGTGGTTCCAAATAACAGCAATACACCAAGCATCGCAGCACCCGAAAGACCAAGTGGAAGCGCTAAACTCCGCACATGTCGATAATCAATAAATCCAAAGCCTATTGCAACACCTATCCCTAGTACCAACGCAACCAACTGTTTTTGAAATTGAAATAAATTCGGCGTTCCACGAGATACACCAATACCATAGATCGCAAGTAATCCGATGCTCGAAATCGCTACAGCCACTAACAACAACGTCCAATCATAGGCTCGCAAAACAGAAAAGAGTCGTCGCATGCAGAAAAGAATGACATACGGGAATACAAAAAGACAACGGACCGTCAGGGTGTGAAATACTGCGTTGGCAAAAATGCGGCAGCGTTCAAAATATTCACTTGCGGAATGATTTCGGTTTTTGACACACTCGGCACATTATCAAACCACGTCACCTGCATCGGTCGACTCTCTCCAGGTGCTAGATGATCGATAGAAATCCTGTTCACACCAACAACGGATGACCCGCGATATAATCGAAGGACTAGATCAACGGACCAAAATCCATATCCACTTTTATTCACAACAGTAAACGATGTTTGCCCCACACGACTCGTACCTAACACGATATCCGTATCATACTTCACATCTTGAATATCAATTGCGAGTCGCTTTCCTGCATAGGCCTTGTAATCACTCCCAACCTGCGCCGGATCAACACGGTGCCAACGCACGTTATCCACTTCTAGCACTGCAATGCGCCCACCTTTTTGTGTTGGCTTAAAACCCAACTCAGTCAAAATCTGCGTTCCGCCAGGCAACACATAACCGGAACGAATCGGTGTCTCTTCTCCGGAAAGGCTGTATCGATAATTAAATTCAGCCCACCATTGCATATTCGGATTCGAAACCTCCACCATCATGTCAAATCGATTATCCGTTGTTTGCAATACCGACACTTGTGACAACGATACATTTTGCGGACGGTCTTGCTCTAATGCAACCAAACGCTGCTGATTCACCGCGATATCGTGCGTCAATCGAGATTCGCGTGGGTACGAAATCGCAAATGCGTCCAACAATCCCCAAAGCGAATACCCCCAAAGCAAGAGCGCGATTCCAATCAATAAACCACGTCCAACGCGACGCAACACAATTTGATTACGTATCCACCAGGAAGCAAGCTTCAATTCTCCAGGTGTAAAGCGCGACGATTCTCCTAACTCTGGCATAGATTAAAAATAGTGTATCACACGCACCCTTCTTGCGCGCCTTGTCTCTTCTCTTTTTTACCGCTACCATCTCCCCATTCAACTATGGCAAAAACCGAACCAACAAAAAAAGCCGGCAGTTACGGCGCAGATCAAATTTCCGTCCTTGAAGGGCTCGATCCAGTACGCAAGCGTCCTGGCATGTACATCGGTTCAACAGGACCTGAAGGACTGCACCACCTCATCTGGGAAGTCGTTGACAACTGTTTCGATGAAGCCATGGGCGGTCATGCAAACGAAATCACCGTTGTGATGAATAACAACGGCACGGTATCGGTCAGCGATAACGGTCGCGGTATTCCGGTTGACATTCACAAACAATTCAAAGTTTCCGCTCTTGAACTCGTGCTCACCAAACTCCATGCAGGTGGAAAATTCGGTGGTGAAGGAAGTGGGTACAAAGTTTCCGGTGGTTTACATGGTGTCGGTGTATCCGTCGTCAATGCACTTTCCGTATGGCTCGAAGCTCGCGTCCAACGCGACGGTGGTGAGTTCGTCCAAGAGTACGAATACGGAAAACCAAAAACAAAAGTGAAGCAGGTTGGGACAAGCAAAAAACACGGAACAACAATCACGTTCAAGCCAGATCCAACGATTTTTACGACCGTTGAATTTGATCTGAAATATATTTTGGATCACTTGCGCCAACAGTGTTATCTCACCAAGGGAATCAAAGTAACGGTCATCGACGAACGGCTTCCGGGTCAACGCGATGTCTTTGGATTTTATTTCGAAGGTGGCGTCGCTTCATACGTGCGTCATTTAAACCATGCAAAAACTCCAAAGCACGATTCCATTTTCTACGTCAGCAAAGATTCAGATGGAGTGAACGTTGAGGTTGGCGTGCAATATGTTGATGACTACAAAGAAGTTGTCCTTGCGTTCGCCAACAACATCTACAACCCAGAAGGCGGAACACACGTGATGGGTTTCCGTTCAGCATTGACACGTGTGTTGAACAACTACGCTCGATCAAAAGGATATCTGAAAGAAAAAGATGAAAACTTGACCGGTGAAGATGTGCGCGAAGGATTGACCGCGGTTGTGAGCGTCAAAATTTCTGAGCCACAATTCGAAGGACAGACAAAAGCAAAACTTGGAAACCCGGAAGTTCGTGGCGCGGTTGAAACACTCGTCAACGAAGCGCTCGCAACATTCCTCGAAGAACATCCAAGGGACGGCGAAGGGATCATCGCAAAATGCGTTCTCGCTCAACGTGCTCGTGCAGCTGCACGCGCTGCTCGCGACACGGTATTACGCAAGGGCGCGCTCGAAGGGTTCATGTTGCCGGGAAAACTTGCAGACTGTTCATCGAAAGATGCAACGCTCTCCGAGCTCTACATCGTTGAGGGAGATTCGGCAGGAGGTTCTGCGAAACAAGGACGCAATCGCGACTTCCAGGCCATCTTGCCATTGCGCGGAAAAATCTTGAACGTGGAACGGGCTCGCCTCGACAAAATGTTGGCGAACAACGAAGTCAAAAATCTCGTCATCGCCATGGGCACCAACATCGGCGAGATGTTCGACATCGCGAAACTTCGCTATCACCGCATCATCATCATGACAGATGCTGATGTGGACGGAGCACACATTCGAACGCTATTACTCACATTGTTCTACCGATACTTCCCACAGCTCATCCACGAAGGCCACATCTTCATCGCCCAACCTCCACTGTATCGAGTAGCAATGGGCAAAGACGTTCGCTACGCATTTACGGAAGCAGAACGAGATCTTCATGTTGAAGCACAATTAAAAATCAAAGCTGAACGAGCAAAGAAAAACGCGGGCAAAGAAGCACCCCCAGAAGAAACGGAAGAAGAGGCGCCTGTCATTGAAGCCGAAGAAGGTGTCACAACAATCTCAGGGATCAGCATCCAGCGATACAAAGGGTTGGGTGAAATGAATCCTGAGCAGTTGTGGGAAACGACCATGAACCCAGAACACCGGATGCTCAAAATCGTCTCAATCCGAGACGCCGAATCAGCAGACTCAACATTTGACACCTTGATGGGATCAGAGGTCGCACCGAGAAAGAAGTTCATCCAGACACACGCAAAACAGGCGAATTTGGATATTTAGGTTCATAACTCCACCAACCCCCTCTTGTCTCAAGCGGGGGTTTTGGTTTTTATAAACCATCCAATCCCCTTGCCAAACCCCTC
>CAZNPI010000008.1:1765-14533 GCA_964575015.1 uncultured Gammaproteobacteria bacterium | reverse complement strand
CCAACCTCCAACGGTGAAGACGTGGTCATGCGGTTGCTCGTCGGTGAAGCTCGCTTGATCAGCCTTGAACAACTTGGATTTTCAGAAAAAGATCTTGCCACTATTCATCGCTATATCGAAAAACCATACGGAATGATCTTGGCAACGGGCCCGACTGGGTCAGGAAAAACAACTAGCTTGTATTCTATTTTACAGATCTTGAATTCACGAGAAGTCTCTATCATCACGATTGAAGATCCGATCGAATACACGGTCCCAGGTATCACGCAGATTCAGGTGAACGTCCAAACAAACCTCACGTTTGCCGCAGGTCTTCGATCTATTGTGCGCCAAGATCCAAACATCATTCTGGTTGGAGAAATCCGCGACAATGAAACAGCCTCCATTGCCGTGAATGCCGCAATGACCGGGCACTTGCTTCTCTCAACCTTGCATACGAACGATGCCGCAACAACACTTCCACGCTTACTTGATATGGGCATCGAACCGTTTTTGATCGCATCTACCGTAAATATTGCGATTGGCCAACGTCTTGTCCGAAAACTTTGCTCAGACTGCAAAAAAGAGGTTGCGTTTACCCAAGAAGAACGAGATACACTGAAAAATGACGTTCCTGCAGAACAACTTAATGCAGTAAAAAAAGTGTTCCACGCAGAAGGTTGCGCAAAATGTAATCACACCGGATTTGTAAAACGCGTTGGTATTTATGAAGTCCTAGAAGTAACAGAACCCGTGCGTCAGCTCATTATGCGCCGAGCAAGTGCAGATGAAATCCGAGAGGCTGCAATCAAAAGCGGAATGACGACAATGCTTCAAGATGGATTTTCAAAAGTTGCTAGTGGCGTTACCTCATTAGCCGAACTTCTCCGCGTCGTCCACTAATCTCTTCGTATGACCAAAAAACCAGCAGCTGTAAAATCTACACCAATCCTCAGAACGGTAAAAAATCAAAAGAAACCGCTCTTTCTTTCATTAAAAACAAAAGAAAAAGTGATCTTTGTGCGCCATCTCGCTGTGATGATGGATGCTGGAATTCCATTACACGAAGCTCTTGCGGTCTTAAATGATCAAATCGCAAGCCCATCACTGCAATACGTTTTGACTATCGCGATCGCTGATATGGCTGATGGACTTCCATTACATACAAGTATCGCCAAATTTCCAAAATTGTTTGATACGTTTTTCATCAACGCAATGATTGTTGGCGAATCATCAGGAACGCTCTCCGCTACCTTAAAATATCTTGCTTCACAGATGGAAAAAGCTCAGGACTTGCATGGGAAGGTCCGCTCTGCGCTTATCTATCCGGTGATCGTGTTTGTCGGAGCGCTTGGTATTGCCGTGTATTTAGCCTTTTTCATGTTGCCAAAAATCTTGCCGCTCTTTATTTCACTTAAAGTAAAACTCCCTGCAACAACGCGCGCGCTATTATTCATGAGCGAATGGATCACGTCATATTGGCCATTCGCAATCGGCGTTGTTCTTACTCTAATTATTGGCTCTTGGGCGCTATATCGTTTAAAGGCCGTAAAATATGCCGTGGCACAACTCATTCTTCGTCTGCCCGTATTTGGTGAACTGATTCAAAATCTTCAAATTGCTAAATTTTCTCGTATCTTGGGCACGCTCTTAAATAGCGGCGTTACGATCGTGAATGCCATCAACATTACCGCAGAATCAACGGACAATCCGGTCTACAAAAAAGAACTTGAAAAAATCTCAAAGTCCATGGAACGCGGCGAAACGGTGAGCAGCGAACTCCAACAATACCCAGCATTGTTCTCTCGCACTTCTGTAAGCATGATTAGTATCGGCGAACGTACCGGAAAATTATCCGACAGTTTGTTGTCATTAGCAGAATTCACAGAACGCGAAGTAGACACGATGACGCAAGATCTTTCAACGCTCATCGAGCCCCTCACCCTCTTGATTGTTGGTGCGCTCGTTGGATTCGTTGCCCTCTCCATCGTCACGCCGATTTATCAGATCACTCAGGGTATCCATCGTTAATTTCAACCTTCATGCGTTCTTCCCGCGGTTTCACTATCGTAGAACTCCTTATCGTCATTGGAGTTATTGCGATTGTGACCGGACTCGCAACGATCGTTGGAACGCGATCGCTTCGCAATACGGAATTTGATCGTGTTCGAGAAACCATTCGTATGGAACTCTCCTCTGCGCAGGCAGACACGATCGGGGGAACCTTGGATAGCGCATGGGGTGTTGCCGTGTTTCCAAATGCTGTGACACGATTTCGCGGATCTACATACGCAACTCGTGTCCCTACATTTGATCGCACGACCACGTTTGGGAATGCGGTCATTATTGGCGGCGCGTCTGAAGTTGATTTCACTCGTCCATTCGGACTACCAGCTTCGGCCACGTCCATCACCTACACCGACGGCGTCTATTCGGCCACAACGACCGTAACCGCTGCCGGCGCAATCGACGTTCAATAACACCATGTTCCACAACAACCAAACACTCATCCGCTTCCACAAAACGGTTGCGGGGTTCTCGTTAATTGAAGCAATGTTGGCTATCGCGTTTATCGCGCTATTCAGCTCTTCAGTTTTTATGTACTTCGGTACACAGCTCTACAGCGCCACGGACGCGAACCAATCACTCATCGCACTTGAACGTGCAAAAGAGGGCCTGGAAGCGGCACGTTCAATCCGAGATACGGGCTGGAACAACCTTGCCGTAGGCACACACGGAGTTTCACTAACAAATGGAGCATGGGGTTTTCAATCAACCTCAGACACGCTTGATGGAACAACTCGAACGATTACTGTCACAAGCCTATCTACTGAGGAAAAACAGGTCGTGTCGACCGTAACCTGGCATCCAACTCCAGCAACAACACGAACCGAAATGCTCACGACAAATGTATCAAACTGGAGGAGTATCACTGCACCAACTGGTGATGTTGTACCGCATCTTTCAGGCAATTGGAATAATCCCCAAACACTCGGGACCATTGATTTAGGTGCGGGCATCGAGGCTACAGGAGTTGCCGTGAAAAATAAGGTTGTATATATCAGTGGTACTGCATCAAACTCTGGCAAACATGACTTCTTCGTGATTAATGCACTAGACGGTGCACATCCAACCATTGCAGCAAGTTTAAACACTGGACCCGGCCTAAACGATGTCGTTGTCACGAGCACATTTGCCTACGTTGCAAGCAATGACACATCAAACCAACTTCAAATCCTGAATATCAGTGCAACGGCAACACCGATGGTGATTAAGAGCTTTACACTGACCGGCAACAACGAAGAAGCGTTGAGTATCGCTGTCACGGGAACAATAGCAATCATCGGAACAAAGACTGATTTACATAATGAGCTCTATCTAGTAGACATTTCAAATCCAAGCAGTCCTTTGATTAAAAGCTCTGTTGAAATCGGAGGGGATGTGAATCGTATCAATATTCGTGGAAATGACGTCTTTCTTGCAACATCAAGCAGTACGAACGAATTTTTTGCCATTAACATCACAAATCCGAACGCCCCTGTCATCTCAAGCAAGGTAAATCTCGCAGGCACAAACGCTGCAACAGGAATCTACGTCAGCCCAGATGATCACCGAGCCTATATCACAAGAGATCAGGCAGCTGGAACGTCTCCAGAGATCCTCATCTATGATGTAACAGCTCCTTCATCCCCAATCCTTCTCGATTCATCTGAGTTTGCAGCGAGCATCCCTTCTGTATTTGTCGCTGACAGCCTGCTCTTCCTCGGAACCAACACCAGCAACCTAGAATTCCAACTCTTTACCTCAACCGATCCGACCAACCTCGTATATGTCAGTGGATTGAATTTTCCACAATATATGAATGACATGGCATTTGAAGATAACGTCTTGTATGTGGCACTTCGCTCTAACGATGCTCTCCGTATCATCACTTCCCAATAATCTATGACTATCCACCATCGTCACGGATTTACGCTCGTTGAGACGCTCATCTACCTCGTACTCATCGGAATCATCATGCCATCCGTTCTGTACATGACATACACAGCATTTACCGTTCGAAGCGAAGTTCGAGCCATGGCCATCCTCAATGAGAATGTTCGTTTTGCAACAAATCGGATCAATACGCTCGTACATACAGCCTCATCAATCACGTCACCAACGGTGACCAGTGCAAGCAGTACGCTCACACTTTCCATGACAACCGCATCAGAAGACCCAACTAGAATCTATCTCTCAAATGGCGTACTCACCTTAAAACAAGGCGCGAGTCCAGCGACCGCTCTTACTTCATCAGAAGTTGCATTTTCACAATTCGCACTTACCAGAGTAAGCAGCACGATACCCATGATTCAGATCGTGCTCACTGGAGGCCTTCGTAACGCCATAAACACTTTTCCTACACTAACCGTTACGACAACCGCGTCCGTTCGACGCTAAACCTGTATGAGAATCACAATAACAACGGCACCTGGACAGGCATTATTACTCACCGTACTGATTCTTGGATTTGCCGCTCTTAATTTTGTTCTTATTGGATTAGCCACAGCAACACAGTCTGGAGCATCCGCGACAGCGTTTGAGCAAAAAGCAACAGCATCAGCAGCTGCAACGGGCTGCGTCGAACAAGCTATGGAGCGCCTGGGACTCAGTTCAAGTTACGCAGGAAATGAAACGCTCACCGTTGGTACAAACTCTTGCACGATCCGCCCAATTATCGTTGGTAGTGGAACATGGACGATTGAAACAAGTGCGCAGGTTGGCAACCAGATCACACGGTATAGAACAATCTTAACAAGTCGTGCACCAGTGAACATTAGTTCGTGGACGGAAATAGCAGGGTTTTAATCATTCGTGCTATCATACCGCCAGTAACGCATTTATTCACTGAACGAATTTCACCAACTATGAAACGAAATGTTTCACTTGGGTTCACTCTTATCGAATTATTAATCGTCATCGCGTTGATTGCCGTGCTCGCCGGAGCCGTTGTCATCGCCTTGAATCCAGCTCGTCAATTTGCGGCAGCCCGCAACTCAGAACGCTGGAGCCATGTCTCAGCCATTGTCGGCGCCGTCACACAGAACGCAACAGAAAACAAAGGAACATTTACCTGTGCGGCAGGTGTGATCCCAACAACAGCGACAGTCATCAAAAAGACAGGCGGTTATGATCTTTGCAGCTGCTTAATCCCAAATCAAATGTCCACCCTCCCTGTTGACCCATCATCTGGTTCATACACGGACTGTACAACATACGACACGGGTTACTCCATCGAACGAAACGCCACGACCGGTCGCATTACCGTCTCTGCAACAGGTGCAGAAAACAGCGAAACGATCAGCGTGACGCAATAAAAAGCAAGGCAATAAAAAACTCCGGATTCCTCCGGAGGTTTTTATTGTTTCATCAGTACTTCTTTATAATCGATACACATACGTCGTCATGTACTATCCATCCTGATTTTCAGCTATGATATGCGCATGCAAGATCCTATTGCCGCCCTCAAAGCTATCGACCTCAATGAAAGTGAGGCTCAAATTTATATTACCTCGCTTGAAATTGGCCCCGCATCACCACAGCGACTAGTTGAACGTTCTGGTTTTTCCCGTCCTGCGACATATCTTGCGATTGAACAACTTGTTCAAAAGGGATTAATGACCTCAACAATGAGCGGAAAACGACAACTATATAGCGCAGAATCTCCAGATCGACTCACAGGATATACGAAAACGTTTTTGCAAAAAATGGAAGCAAAAGTCGCAACCATTGCAGAAGTCGTGGAAGATCTCAAACTCATTCAACATCGTGATCGACCGCAGGTTAAAATGTATGAAGGAATTCAAGGAATCAAGGCGATCTTACAAGACCTCGTAGATTCAAAACCAGATACCACAGAGGAAATCGTCAATATTGATGCGGTCAAAAAAGTGTTCACAACCGCAGAACTTACTGCAGCGCAGAATATTTTATCAAAACGAAAAACAAAAGGACGAGCTATTTTCTATGGCGAAGTCAAAGAGGTCCGCTCTGGAATCGAGGCACGCTTTCTTTCAGCGAAATCTTTTCCGTTTCAAGGCGATTTACTACTCTACGGAACAAAAGTCGCCATGGTGACATATACAGACCGTGTGATGGGCGTTGTTGTTGAAAATAAAGCTATAGCAGATACATACCACGCATTATTTGAATTAGCCTGGAAAGGCTGTTCAAACTAAAAACTCTACAGATACGAGGAATCCCTGGCCGCGTTGCGCGCCAGGGATTTAGAATCCTCTCACCGTCCGCTTCCCATGAGCACCTCCTTCCAGGTTGTTGATTGATACGTTGTAAACATATCGATCCACATTGAAAGGCTTCATTTCTGTTGCCTCTCTCCTTTCTGGGTTTCTCGTCTCGGGTTCTGCGTGAATCCGGGAGAAGGCTGGGTTTTATGCGGTTTCGGTGGGACGGGATGAGCTTCGAGCGAGGCCACTGCGAGATGGACAACGCCACGAATCCCTACCAAGCTATCAAAAATATGCTTTTCTGTCAAGGCTCTGCCTTGCAAAAATGAGGTCCGAACACTTTATCAATTAGTCATATTCTACAATACGTATTATTTATTTATTTTTAGCAATATTTTATCATTTTTTTATTAAAGTGTATTGCAGGACTTGACAAATATTTCAGGGTATGATATCTTCCGAATGTTCGATAATCGATTAGCAGCCCAGCGATATCGAAAAATTCTGTTGCAAGACCTGTTCTCATGCTTTCCAGGCCAGCGAACCGCTTCCCACATCGTCGAGCATTGCTCACGTGAGGGACGGGACGCCTTCTTGCCAGAGCTCTGGGGGACAATCGTCCCTCGTCCTAGTTCCGATATTTATCGGGATTGAGACGAGGGGCGGAAGTTCCTCGTCGGAGGTCTGGGGTTCATTCCCCTCTAATTCGGCGGGAGGATGTGCGTGCAGGTGCATTCTTCAGCTGGTCAGGCAGGCGCCTACCTTGTGTTTCCGAACATGAGGCAGAATGCGGATTCGTCTGGTCTCTGATCAAATCCTCCACAACCTGACAATTGCACCTCGGCCAAACATCGGGACTGCACACTTCATTCGGGCAGGGAGGCGTACGTCGGGTGGACGTACAGACCGCCTCGCGTGACCGCGTCCGTAAATCGAGTTCGGCCTGATCTCTCGAGAGATCATGCGGTCTTCGTAGGACATCCGGCCATTCACGCAAAAGAAGTTCATGGCAGGGCGCCCGATCCAATGCGTACGAACGCATTACGCCCATGAACTACCAGGAGTGAAGCGACTAGCTCCTTCTGGACCACCTGCTCATTTCTCGGCTCGCCAGAGCCGCACTGTCGTAGCGCAGTGAAATCTGGTTCAACTCCTCAGATGGGAAGCGGCACTCGTCACTTCTCCCCTGAATTCCCCGTCGCTCATATTGAGAGGCTGGGTGACAGGCGATTGCTTTCAAAAAAAGAGGCGTCCATGCAGCGTCACGCAATTCGTGTCGAGGTTCTGAAGGGCATCGCGGCTGCTCCGGCCCCGTTCGACGAGGAGGTTCTGAACCGTCTCATCGAGAGGGTCGTGGAGCGCAACCCGGTGAACATCACGGGGTACGCGTTCGTCGTTGGCCGCAACTGGGCCATCGACACGCACCGCGCTGCAGAGCGACTCGCTCGGCAGAAGCTGGAGGAGACGCTCGAAGTCGAACGGGCTCGCATCGAGGCAGAGCAGTACGAGAGTGCGGTGCAAGAGTTCAAGGAGCTCCGCGCACGCCTCTCGCTGAACGCCTCTCCGATGGTGTTGAAGCAGCTCGCGATGGTGCAGCTCACCGTCTTCGAGCGCAAGCACGACCCCGAAGCAGCGCTGTTCTTCCCTGGTACGCGAGAGGCGCGGTACCAGTGGAAGCGCCGGGGCCTCAAGCTCCTCTGGCCGCATGCCTCGGAGAACCTCCGCGTAGCCCTCTCCCGAGGCGCCAAACACGGACGTGCGCTCTAACCCCCTTTCCGTCGGGTCACAATTGACGGAATTCCTATTCAGCCAGTGTCCTGTTTCGCAATGCCGCGAAACAACGAGATTGTCTGAAGGCGGAATCTCATCCGCACGTTGAGGAGGTTCGCATGAGGAAGCGCCCCATGTTTGGTCAGGTCTTCTCGATGAACGAGGACTTCGCGGACATGCGGGGGCGCGAGCCCAAGCGGTCCGTCACGATCTGCGTGGCCGGCGCGCACATCACCGCAGACCTGCGCAGCAGTGCAAGCTTCGCGCGTACGGCGGTGTTCGGTCGCCTCTCGGTGATCGACTCGGTGCCGACCCCCTGCGGAAGCTCCTGCAAGGAGCACTCATTCGATCTCAAGGAGGAGATCGTGGAGTCCGCAGACGCGTACGACTACCACCCCGACGGTCTCGCCGGGCAACGAGCCTGGGAGCACTTCGTGGAGTCGGTTCGTGCGAGCGGTTACAAGCCGCAGACCCACGGTCGAGCGTACGCGTACGTGTTGGGCGACGATGGCGATAGCGCAACGCAGTACATCTGCTGCGGTGCCTACCACGTCATCGGGAGTTGCATGGAGTTCGGCTCCGGCTTCTCCTACGCATTCTCCGGTGCCTGCGATCGCAGCTGCCGGTCCGACTCCTTCGAGCTTCCCTTCGCCATCGCAGATCGTATCCGTCGCTGGAAAAGGGAGCAGAGGTAGCGCCGTCTGCACGAGGTGCAGAGCGCCGGAGACAATCCGGACTTCCGCGGTGCGAAGACAGCGCCGCACTCAAGGAAATCGCCTCGCGGTTTCCTTCCTGAAATCCCCGCTTCTTGAGAAAGGAGCCGGGCGACAGGAGGCAGACATGCGTTATGCTGCCTACATCGATATCCAGTACGGGCTATGACTGGGATCGATGCAGAACCGGGACTCAAGGCTCGTATACAGCCCCGGACAACGCATACGGCGCTAGGCAAAAGATGCCAAGAGCGTTCGTGGGAGTTTACCTCGATTGGTCGGGGACACCCGAAGCATCCCTCTGGGTGCAAATCCTAAACCCGGCAAAGATCGGGGGCGGAATGCGGGGACATGCTCCGCAAGCTCGCAAGAGCATCGAGTATCGGCGCAGGGTGGTACGGCACCATTGCGTCGAGCGGGCTCGGCTCGCAAAGGAGAACAGAGAACGGTCGCTCCGTACTCTCAACTCTACATCTGACTCGGCCCAACGTTACCGAGTAAGAATCTTGTGGAGGCACGCGCTCCTCGCAAGAAGTGGTGCTAAGGCCTGGCACCAGCCCGTACTCTCATCTTTCCCCTCTCTTCGGAGATCGGGGGCAGACGAATGGTGGATGTGCGTATGCCACCTTGCGAGTCATCGAGTCATGCGAAAGGAGGAATCGCATGTTGCACTCGGTGACTGAGCAAAATCCGAAACAGCTACTCCAGCTGAATCGGAACACGTATGTGGCGCTAGGCAAACGATGCCAAGAGCGTCACGGTCCAATCATCACGCCACGAGCGCGATGGGACTAATCCAAATCTTCTGCAAGAGACCATGATCGGCAGGAGAATACGGGAACGCCCGTAAGCCAAAGCGGCATCGTCAAACGGCGCAGGGTGGTACGGCACCAACACGCGTCGTGAGAGCCCAGCTCTCGAAATAAGGCAGATGTCCAGCGACGTCGCCTTTAAACCATGCTTGGCCCATACAAGCTGGAGTTGTCGCCGATTCGACAACAGTGGCCAGCGCCACACCGTACACCTCTCCACCTCGTGCATGCCTTTGAGCTGCACGAGGTTTTATCTATAGATCGAAGACCAAAGATTCCTTGACCGATCTACCAATCTCACGTATACAAACGGCACGTTCTTACCAGGAGGAAGCCATGAACGAAGTAGAGGAAGTAACCCTCAAACTGATCGCGCAACGAGTCTCCCTGATCTTTCCAAGAGCTTGGGAACTTCTCTGCGATCTCACACATCGGCCAATCACTGTTGCAACAGATGCTGAAATCACCGGTGACGAACTACGTGAGATGAATATGGATGTTTTGCTGGCACATACATGGCTTAGCAAAGCAGTTGCCGTGGAGCGTCAGTGCCTATTCTTTCTTACCGGCACATTCAAGCTGTTTGCCTTTCCGAAAGATCAGCATGGAACAGATCAGCTCATGGATGTGCTTCGAAGCCCAACTCATCGAGAAAGTCAGTACTTTTATACGCGCCTGGCACAAAACTTTCCGGAAGCCATGGCCGAACTGCACGAGTATGCAGCAGCGACCTGGCGAAACGGTACGCCGAGAATCGTAAGTAGTTCGTCTCTTCCAGCAGAAACCTGGGAGCAGATCGTGGACATCCATGCGCAATCAACTCTGCGGAACTCAGTATGCATCAAATTGCGTGTACATACGCGACTTCTCTATCCCGGGACACTCATCGTGCAACGGATTACAGGAAGCCTCGATGCTTGCACCGAAGCATCACTCGCGCGACAGGCAACTCTCATTACGGGATAGTCACCAAATCTCTGCCCCAGACCAAACACATATCTGGGGTCTTTTTTATAAAAAAAGCGCTACATCATCGATGTAGCAACGTAGTATGTTCAGCTCTACTTCTTTACCGTCCTCGGATATCGTCGCATGAATTGCCCGGGCGTGAAGAGTAGTTCTTCGCGAACCACGAGACCATCATCCGATCCACCGACCCCCAGTCTACGACCCTTTACGAGCTCACGGGCCTGTTCGACCGTACATCCCTGCAAATACAGCCTTCCGACACACAGCCCCTTCCCCTCAGTGGACTCCGGAATCTCAATGACGACGACCCTTTGAATCTTTGCCATGCAAAACTCCCCTTTCATGGACCCGCTGTATGCCTACTCGTACCAATTTTCTTCACACTTCGTCAAGTCAGTTTTTCAAGAAGTAACACCCCAATGCGCTAAATATGACCATTTCTTTACACCCAGAAATTACGCTAAACCTAGCCACAAATCGCACTTGGCTAATTTTAGCCTTTTTGGCTCAACCTAGCGAAAAAATCAAGGTTTACCCATTGACAAAATCATCAAAATATGGTTTACTGTCCAGTCATGATTCAAAACCCTCGTGGGAAGACGAATCAGACAACCCATATGATGACACTCAAAACCGCCTACACATTGACGATGAATCAACGCAAAGCCTTTGCGGTGTTTACAATGATGTTGACGTTGACCAATTCTCAGGTCTCCATTGCACACGCAGCGGACCCCGTGGTTCAGGCAACCCCTGTTGAAATCATCACAACAACGACTTCAACCGAAATCACAACCGAAGAGGTTGAAACCCCCGTGGCCGAGCCCACTGTTCAGGAAGTCTTGTTGAGTGTGTGTGAGACAAATGGCTATGGCCAACCTTGTGCTCAAACCCTTTTGGGTATGCTCATGAATGAATCTTCAAACATCTCAACCGCCATCGGTGACCGAGGAAAGGCACGTGGATACTTTCAAATTCACTACAAACTTCACAACATTTCTATCGAATGTGCTGAAGACCTCGTCTGTTCCGCAGACTGGACCATCCATTACATGGAGGCACATAGCTATCCAAAATACACAGCCTATGCAATCCAATGTCATAACAGCTGTAACGTTGAAAATGGATATGCTGCAAAAGCGATCCGTAACGGAAAACGTTATTGGAAGCAACCGCTTGAGGTAACGCAAACCAAGCCAATTGTGCTTGCTGTAAAGTAATCGTAAGCTAGTGTAAAAGAAATAATGAAACAAAAATCCCTTGATATATCAAGGGATTTTTGTGTTAAATAAACTGGTAGCACTCCATGTAGTATCCGTGCATATTAATGAAAAAATCTCACGTCTCTCATTCTCGTGTCATTTTGATGCATACCCCTAAAGAGCCCTCGATCGATCCAAATTCTATCAAGGCCCAATACATCAATTGACCAACCCGCCAAAATAATTGCCAGCACAAACAACACGAATAACAACCTAAAATTTCGTTTATACGAAAAATCATATCGCTTCAATAAGGAACCGCCCAAACCAATCCCAAAAACTGCCAACATAGGTGCCCACCACGGAAAACTTTGCAATAACTGCTCAAAACGAACGGCGCCCATCGGGCCATGTGTTCGCAATGAAAATGCCGTCAGACTTACAAAAAAAATTGATAACACAATCACACCAATCATGCCAAAAGCCATCGCCATTGACCCTGCAAGAAACACCCAACGAGGACGCATCCTGATGCGACCCCGTGCAATCTGCGACATCACCTGTTCTGAAATATCTACTTGAGCGTTGTTTGGCATATCCCTTTCATAAGCTGTTTAGCGCGACTGATCCGCGTACCCACGGTTCCAATTGGAATTCGTAAAATATCACTTATTTCTTCATATGATCTCTCTTCTAAAAAGAAGAGCGCAAGTGGTTCAGAATATAGAATAGGAATCTTTGTCAAACAACGCTGGACGCGCTGTTGAATCTCAGCGGTAATGCATTCCGATTCAATATTTTCACCACTTTCAATATCCATATCTTCAACCAATGGCACCTCATTCTTTTGACGCGATAACATATTCATCGCCTCATTATGGACAATCCGGTAAATCCACGAGGAAAATCTTTTCTCCTTTACAAAACCGTGCAAATTCACAAAAGCTTTTATAAATGCATTCTGTACAATATCCGCAGCCTTTATCTCATCATGCACCAAACCATTCGCATAACGCAAAAGCCTACCTTGATATCGAAGAACAATTTCAAGGTAGGCCTCCTGATCGATTGTTCGAACATGCTCTACAACCTGCTC
>CAZNPI010000008.1:1503-1755 GCA_964575015.1 uncultured Gammaproteobacteria bacterium | reverse complement strand
ATTGTTTTAGATCCAACATGCAGTACTAGTATAGCAATATCAAAACTAGGTTAAATTTATTATCTTTTAATGAATCGACAAGCCCCTTTGCCCTGGCCCACTCCAAATACTGTTCCAGTTGCTGTAGTCAAACCGAGCTTAGCTCTTATCGCATTTGCTTCATCGATTTTACCCTCTTGAGCTAACTCATGCGCTTTTGCAAATTCAACAAAATTCTCACTTGTCACAACCTGAGTGGCTCGACCCCTTCCC
>CAZNPI010000008.1:0-1493 GCA_964575015.1 uncultured Gammaproteobacteria bacterium | reverse complement strand
ATTTTTCCAAGCGTTATAATCACCAGTCTCAAAAGCTTTTTCCATCGCTGAATGTCGTTCTATTGTATAATTTGGTCCTTTGACCGCTTCAAAGCCCTTGTATGCAAGCGCTGAATTCACGGCAGATAACGCAACAAAGCTAATAAAACCAAATACTACAATAGAAACAAGAATTTTATGGTTCATAGTAAGGATATTAAGGGCTTTATATCACCCTTCAACCCTACTACCATGTACGTGAGACTCTTCTTTCATTGCGCCTTAACTACCATCCTTCTTCAAGAGTAATTGCTCAATTTCCGCTTGAAGGTCAGCTTCTTCGATAATGCCAGCCAATCGGTTGTCTTGTAGTACTCCTTTATGAAAAAAGAGCACAGTTGGTGAACTAAAAATATATAGAGACTCAGCGAGTTCACGAAATTCTTGACGGTTCAGCTTTAAAAAAGTAACAGATGGATACTGTTGAACAGCCCGATCAAATATCGGAGAAAGACGACTACACGGAGGACAGTCAGTGGAGTATAAATCCACTACAACACAAGACCGTGTCTCAACGAGCTGACGAAATTCCGTTTCATTTTTTGGGTAAATGATTTCCATAGTTTTATTGCTTACGTGTACAACCCTGTGAGGGATTTTTAGATAAAAAACAATATCACAAGCTTGATAGTCAACCAAATTAAAAACCACAAGCTATCTCTTCCTACACAATCCAACTGCTACTGGTATCACCAGCATCAGCACATAGTATAAATATACGTCCAACTTATAATATCCATCTGCCGGATGTAGTATCTGTACAACAAAAAGGTAATCAAGAGCAACTGCGAGAAAAATCCAAACTATGGATAAGAAGAAAAAATAGCGCAATGAAGTCGCATTTACTTTTTTAAACAACACAAATAGCGTCATCGGAACCCCAAAAGACATAATAGCCCAGCCAATTAATGTATTTGGAACAAATAGGAAAAATAAAAATCCTGGGGCATACCCAGGCAACCAAAGGACAACTCCCCGGTCAAAAGCATCTTGAACCAATTGTTTATTCGTGGTCAAGACCATAGACACCGATCTACTGCTGACTAAAATTCTTACCGTCCCAATTAATGATTATTGTCGGATTCGTAATTGTTCCCTTTGGATAAATTTCCTGGGTTGTCTGAATCTCTCCGCCTGGTCGCTTTGCATTCAATTTTACCTGATCACTCCAACCAGCTACTGCATCTTCACTCTCTTTCAGGGTTTCAAGTGTCACGGTCGTTCCATTTTGAGCTCCAACCTCCACAAGATCCGTTGATAGTGGTTCGCGATGACCAACCCACAAGTTGAATGATTGCTTTGAAGAGTTGTGCAAAATAATCGTCGCCGTTGTGTCCGGACCCTTTTGAGAACAGCCGGTGAATAACAGACCTGCGCATACGAATGAGGCTGCAAAGAAAAATGATTTTTTGGATGTTTGTAAAAACATATTCTAAGACAGAGAGTACCATGCG
>CAZNPI010000007.1:0-15017 GCA_964575015.1 uncultured Gammaproteobacteria bacterium | reverse complement strand
ATAGTGGGATGAATATCTCTCTTCTTCAGCGTCTATGTATTGCAACGTTCTGCGTTGCAGCCATTCTTCCCAACGTATGCCTTGCCGCCAATACAACAACGGACGAAGGAACGGCGACAACTACCTATGCAACCGTCGACCAGGAACAATCAAAAAATAACGAAGGCACGGGTAAAGATACGGAGCATGGAAGCTATGAACGAGCTATCATAACAGATACGAAAACAATCGCTCAAACCGTTGGTGAAGGCGCACATCAACAAATTACATATACGATTGAATTTCTATCCGGACCAGAAAAGGGAAAAACACACGTTCTTTCAAATGAAGTCTCTAGCAATCCATACGGCCTCTCCCCGCTTCCAGGTGACAAGGTCCTGATCTTTATCCAACCAGACCCAAACGGTGGCCCTGCTTTATTTTATCTTGAAGGTTACGACCGTCGCGCTGCGCTCTATTGGCTCGTTGCCCTCTTCGTCATCACCATGGTTCTTCTCGCAGGATGGCAGGGATTGAAAGTTGTTTTTTCAATTACCCTTTCCATCTTCCTTATTGGCGCCATCCTCATCCCCAGCTTTTTAAAAGGCCTCAACCCAATACCCATTGCCTTTGCCCTCATTACTGTTCTCATTACCATCTCAAGTGGGTTCTCTATTGGATGGAACAAAAAAACACTTGCAACAATCATCGGAACCATGGGAGGAGTTGTTGTCGCCTATATCATCTCCGTCATTTTTGCCAACTGGGCACATCTCGATGGTCTCTCAACAGACGAAGACCGATTATTTTTTGATAAAAATCCAAACCTAAACCCACGAGGACTTCTCTTTGCGGGCATCTCTATTGCTGCCATGGGTGTCGTCGAAGATGTGGCCGTCTCAATCGCCTCCGGGATCATGGAGGTTCGACAGGCCAATATTCAACTCGGATTTAAAGAATTGTTCCGTTCTGGAATGATCATTGGCCGCGATCATATGGGCGCACTCGCAAATACTCTTGTATTCGCCTATGTTGGAGGATCGCTTTCTACCCTACTCCTTTACACGCAATTCGGTGGATCATGGGCAAAGTTTATTAACTTCGACTCCATTACAGATGAGGTCATCAGGTCGCTTGCCGGAACCATCGGACTCGTGTTTACCGTTCCAATCACCGCACTCCTAGCCGCATGGATCGCGCTCTATATCAAAAAGAAAACAAGTGATCGAGAACCCAATCAATACCACTCTCACACGCATTAAGCAGTTCTTTTCCAAGGAAATGGCGGCTCGTATGACGTCACCTCTGTCGCATATTTCACGATCCAGTCTTTCAGATGCGCCGTTGCTTTTACGTCATCCTGATTATATTGAATGATTGAATCCAACAATGCTCGATCCCCTGTTTCAATATATGTTTCAAAAACATCAACAGACTGTCCTCCACCCGTCACATCCCCGGTCCACGAAAATCCTAAAAATTTCGCGATGTATTTGAGACCATAAAAATAGAGCGGAAATGTAACCGAATGCGTCACGATCTCTTTCAGATCAACCATATTTGCTCGGAAAAGATTCAACCACATACTTCCGCCGTAGCGTTTTTCCATGAGCGCAAGACGAGTCATCTCATACATCGAATAATGATAGACAACGTATTCTGACGGCAATGTCTCGAGCCATGCTAAAAACGACTTCCACATCCATTCCTCCCCGGCCAACGTCTCTGCAACAAATGGACGATACGCTTCAGATCCATCAGGCTGACGGATGAGAAAACCGTAGAGATAATCCACATCATTCGGTGGATCACTTTCAATATCAAAATGAATTTCTAATTGTGGTGACGGGAGGTGTATGGGTTCGCGGATAATGACGCTCTGCGTAAGTAGCGATTGTGCCTGGCGCTTCATCACTTCTAACCCATGCGCTCGAAGTCCGGGCGCGACACCGTCAAGAGTCACGGGATCCATTTCTGCCGCATCCTGAATCGTTCGAATTCCTATACCTCGCAGCAGTCGAAGCTTTTTTACATCAACATTAAACAGAAGCGCAATATCATTTGTCTCCTTTGCATACTGCTCACAGACACGTCCCCACGGGCCAGTATCATAACAACTTTTTCGCAGCACCGGATCCGGTTTTTCTCCGGCACGAATCCGCTCCAATTCAACAACACACGCTTCAAATTCAGGAAGCATGACATTTGCATCAAACGAAATTCGCTCCCCATCTCCATTGATAATCGCTGGCTCCTCAGGAAATCGTCCTTGTGCTCGTTCAAGCAGCGTCGCATAAAAGACTAATTGCAGCTTTTGATATTTTTCAATGGCATGCGTTGATTTCACGTCAACAGGAACGTAATACCAAGAACCAAGCGTGCTCTCGCCTTCATGTCGCTCTAACAGATCTGGACGACCGGTCCAATCACCATCTGTCAATGTTCCTTGAAAAATTATGGCAACGCCTTTGAGCATCAATTCCATTGTTGCCGCAGCTGCCGCAACCGCATCCTCCGCATGCGGTGCTTCAATCACCTCTCCACCCTTCATCAACCGTTGCACGACATCGAGCTCATGCGCAACACCATTCTCCATCCTTTTTACTTCTGAATCGCTCACTTCACGAACAAGTTTTAGCTCATCTTGCGTCGCAAAACGTTTGTAGTACGGCCAATGTGGACACTGGACGAACTGATAAAAATCAGTCGCTGTTAAATAGTCTTTTTTCATATCAGCTTGCGTTCATGCAATCTTGGAGAGCTTCCTCGTACCACAGCACTAACGGTGAATCTAGTCGCGTGCGCAAAATCTCAACCACAACCTGCTCATGCGCCAACTTTTGCTCCCGCGATGCATTGAACCATGTCCACGCATCCGGATGATCCTTTAATGCGCTCAAGATGGAATTCAAATTATACGTATGATCTGCAGCACAAATAGCAAGCGCCCCTTCTGGTGCTTTTTCCAATCTCTGGCAATACAGCTCTTTTCGCTCTTTCCAAGGGAGATCTTTCCGCTCACTAACCCAATCCACTAACTCGGCCACACGAAATGAGGTTGCAGCTGCCACCTCATCAAACGAAACGTCACAATCTTCAATCACATCATGCAACACTCCGGCAGCCACAACTTCTTCATCATACCCAAGCCCATGCAACAGCATCCCAACGGCTGCTGGGTGCGCGATATATGGCGTACGTTCCGTTGCATGTTTCCGAAACTGCCCCTCGTGCCATCGAGACGCAAGTTCAAGCGAGAGAACAATTAATGCAGGATAGGATGTGGTCATAATAGGTTGCGTTCCTGAGTTTGTTTCATTGTTTCCATAATCACCATTCTTCCAGACCAATTCCCAATCCTTGCTCCACCCATAAATCCAATAAACGTGAATACACTGGTCCACCAATACGGGTGCCCTGTCTGTTCAAACCAGGACCAAAGAAACATCCATGACAAAAGCAACGCTATTCCCGCACCAACGAATCCAATAAATGCCATTGAGGTAAACATGACAATATACACGCCTCGACGTTGCAAGCGCTTGAATCCAGGTCCTGTTGGACGAGCGCACTTGGGTCGAAGCGGTGGCGGTGTGAACAACGACATACTGGAAATCAGTGTAACGGATTCAACTATAAAAGAAAAACCCCGGAGGTCCGGGGCGTTACACTCTTATTTTGTCTCTTTGTGTGGTTTGCGAGCCTTGCAGCTTTTGCAATACTTTTGCAATTCCAAACGTGTCTTCAAGGTCTTCTTGTTTTTCGACGTATGGTAATTCAGCTTCTTACAAGCTGTGCATTCCATTTTGATGGCATTATCTTGTGACATATTGGGGAAATGGGTCGCGTACTACGCGATGGAGCCGACGGCCGGAATTGAACCGGCGACCAACGGTTTACAAAACCGCTGCTCTACCGCTGAGCTACGTCGGCAGACGCCTTCGTTTAAGAAGTAGCCAGAGGATATCGTGTAATAGGAATGCTGTCAAACGGGCACAATGGGCATCAGAATGAATGCAGACCTCCAAGCCCCTACACAGATTTGAAACCCCACGGTAAGCTTTCGGCATATGTTTAACAAACTCAAGCAATTCAAAGACATTCGAGACAAGGCAAAAGCGATCCAAACCGCATTATCCACGGAATTCGCCGAAGGATCAGGTGGATGGGGCAAGGTCAAAATCACGGTAAACGGCAACCAACAAGCGACCGCCGTTGTGATTGACCCAGCCGCCATGAACGATAAAGCAGCACTCGAAGGGTACATCAAAGAAGCGATCAATGATGCTACGGAAAAAATTCAAAAAGTAATGGCTGCAAAACTCAAAGACGTTGGCGGACTCGATCTTGCAAAAGACCTGCAAGAGATGATGGGCAAACAGGAATAACACATGTCCTCTACCCCTCGGTCCATCAGTGATGCAGCTGCCGCATTCGACAGCTTACCTGGGGTTGGACCGAGGGCTGCATTGCGATACGCGTATTGGCTGGCTGCGCAACCAAAAGATCGCATCCAGCAATTTGCTCGAGCTACAGATGGATTAACACGGGGCATTCAGCTCTGCGAGATCTGTCACATGTGGAGCGAACATTCGAGATGCGATATCTGTTCGGATGCAAAGCGCAACAATGGAACGCTCTGCGTTGTTGCGACAAGCCAAGATGTGAATACCATTGAGGACTCAGGCGCATTTAATGGACGCTATCACGTTCTCGGCGGACTCCTTGATCCGATTGAAGGAAAAACTCCGGACACGCTCCAAATCCCCTCACTGCTCAAACGTCTGTCAGACACTACTCCACCAATCACCGAGCTCATTCTTGCCCTTGATCCAGACGTTACGGGAGACACAACAGCTCTCTACGTAATGAAGCGATGCGAACAACTCCCCATTTCCATCACTCGTCTCGCCAGAGGTCTTCAGCATGGTGCACAGATTGAATATGCAGACGGCGTGACTATTGCAGATGCGATCCAAAATCGACGAAGCGTAGGAAAGAAATAATACAAAAATCCCCCGACCAAGTCGGGGGATTTTTGATGGCTTACGCCAGTTTAGAAATCTTGACCTTTGTAAAAGGTTGGCGGTGACCAACGCGCTTCTTATAGCGTGTCTTTGCCTTGTATTTCACAACTTCAATCTTCTTTCCACGACCGTGCTCAACAACCTCTCCCGTTGCCTTTGTGGACAATAGTGGAGTACCGAGCTTCATGTCCTTCCCCTCTTCGTCAGAAAGCAACATGACCTCAAACGAGACCGGGCCGCCAACTTCAGCTTCCAATTTTTCAACGGTAATCACGTCTCCTTCTTTGACGACATATTGCTTCCCGCCTGTTTTTATTACAGCAAACATAGTGCGAAGAAGGTATACCAATATCAGCAACTTGTCAAACCTTGGGGAAAAGCCATGCTATACTAGCCCCAATGTCCCTTACCGGTGAACAACAACTTGTTCAAGGCATCACAACGCGCAAAAAGCTCCAGGCGTACTGGTTTTTCATACGTTTATTGCGGCAGGCAAACCCGGCCCTAGCAACATTCCGATTCATCCTCTTAATTGCCGGCGCTATTGCCCAGCCCCTAGAAGTCTACTTTTTTGCTCAATTAATCGGTGCGATTGGTCAACAAGACACATCTCATGCGACTCAGCTCCTCACCCTTGTTATCGCCACCTATGCAACCCGAAAGCTCGTCATCGACCTGACCTATTCAAAGATCAACGACTGGTTCTCTAGAGGCGGTGGGCTCTATTCCCAACGCCGAATCATGGAGCATATCGCAACGCTAGACCCCGAAATCCTGCTCCGCGATGACGTGCGAAGCAGCCTGGATTACGTCCGTGAAGACCTCTGGCGACTCAACAACCTTCCAGAACAAACAGAATGGCTCGTGCGATCTGTTTTTCGCTTTATTGGTTCGTTTGGTCTCGCGCTCATCGCCCCCTGGTGGGTCACGGTCCTCGGCCTAGCCGATGCAGCAATTCAGGCCTGGTTCGCGGGTGTTGAATCAAAGAACGACCTCTGGACATCAACTTGGAATTCTCTTGAGGGCCGACAGGTCGAATATATTCGATATATCTTTTTACAAGGACCTGAATTTCGCGAAGTCCGTCTTCTTGGTGCGGAACGCTCGTTTATCCAACGATTAACACGCGCAGGGAAACGAATCCTGACGAAATTTCGGAGCGCTGCGATGGCGAGTGCCAGAAATCGCGTGCTCGTAAGTTCATTTAATGCCCTCACCTACGGCATCGTCATCGTTATCCTAGGCCGAGACGCATTCGCGCATCCCAGCCAACTAGCTATCCTGTATACGGCCATCTCCCTCTTCGGACTCCTCAGCGACGCGCTCTCCGGTATTTCTGGCGCATTCGGAAAACTCTATGCCGACCTCGGCATCTTATCTCGCATGCACGATCTCTTTGCGCTTGCTCCAGAAAGCGTATCCGGACAGTCCATTCCTCGTGCACCACTTGTCATTGAATTTCACGATGTTTCATTTCGCTATCCAAATGCGACACACACTGCCCTGTCTCACGTCACAACAACCATTCGTGAAGGCGAACATATCGCGATCGTTGGAGAAAATGGCGCCGGGAAATCCACATTCCTCAATCTCCTCACCGGCTTAATTCAACCAACAAGCGGAACAATTCTCGTCAACGGAATTCCACTCCACATATATAAAAAACGTGAATGGAGAAATGCCTTTCATATCATGATGCAAGGCGCCATCATGTATCAGGATTTTATTCGAGACAATCTTACCTACGGGCAATCAGCAACAACCGTTCGGAAATCATTACAGCAGAGCCTTCATGTTGCCGGTGCTGATGCCGTGATTCGCGACGTTCCAGAAGGCCTAGACACATTCATCGGCGACTGGGCAGCTCCACCAGGCGTACGTGCGCATCGTGTGTCTGGCGGGCAACAACAACGACTTCTCATTGCACGAACCTTGATTCATGGAGGTCGTATTATCGGTTTTGACGAACCAACATCAGCCATGGATGCAAAGGCCGAAGCCTCATTTTTTGAACGCTTACACGATACGATGAAAGATCGTGGGTTAATTTTTATCTCGCATCGCTTCTCCACCGTTCGTCGCGCCTCTCGTATTCTGGTATTCCAAAAAGGGAAACTCTCTCATGAGGGATCACATGAAGAGCTATTAAAGCAACCGGGTAGCTACGCGGAACTCTATACAGAGCAGGCGCGTTGGTACACGGAATAAATTCATTTACTGAACAATCGCAATCGAGTCACCAATGCGAAGATGCAACGTGTGAGCCGTGCCTGCTGGCACTTCCAGAACCATATCTGCCCGCTCAACCGGTGTATACCGTTCCGGAATCGGATTCGTACTGCTAGGCGCATCAAGTTGCGCCATTTCGACAATCGCATTTTGACGGATCCAGATAATATCTAACGGAAATCGCATCTCCGGCATCCAAAATGGGTAGATCCCCTGTGCAGGGAACAGAAACAACATCCCCTCATCCTGGTTCAGAACCTCACGACCAGACAATCCCCGCTCTCGCTGTGCCTCAGACTGCGCAATGGTCACATGAAACTGATGATCCTTCACACGAACCGTGGCAGCAACAGAAACTGCAGGATGTGGGGTAAACAAAAGGAGTGCTGCCATGATGAAAAACGTGACACTGAGCAGGATCACGAATCCCCAAAACAGCAATCGATTATTTCTTTTCTTCAAATGAGTCTGAAATAAAGCCCGCCACATATGACATCAATGCGGTCGCAACAACGAGACCGCTGATTAAAAAGAACTTCCCTTTTGTTTGAAGACTGAGCGCGGCAACTCCAGCAAAGAACGAACTACCCCACAGTAGAAAAACAGTTTTCCGATGAGACATACCGGTACGCAACAACCGAAAATGCAAATGCGTCATATCACCCCGATACCATGGTACACCACGACGGAGACGACCAATAATAACCACCATCACATCTGCCATTGGAATAGCTAGAACAGCTAAAGCGATTGCGATTTTCACACTCGAAAGAATCGCGAGCACGCCTAAGGAAAATCCGGCCAACGTGCTTCCGCCTTCTCCTAAAAATTGTTTTGCCGGATTCATGTTGTGCGGAAGAAATCCTAAAAATGCGCCACCAATCAATGCAGCCAATATCGCAATAGATGGTTGAAAAAATAAAAAAGAAAGGGACAGGGCACCAACAAGCCCGGCGCCGATGACCGTAATACCTGTCACCAATCCATCTAGCCCATCCTGCACTTTTGTGGCATAGGTTGCGAGCAATAACCACACAAACGTAAAGAGATCTGATGGAAGCGAAAGCACGACTGACCAACTTCCAAGATGAATGGCCTGTTGCCACCAAACCAATGATAACCCTCCATGACCCGCAAGGCGCGTCACCTGAACAATCCCGGTACCAGATATAATAACGCTGAGTGCTGCAAGAATAGGAAACACAATTTGCCAACGAGGAGGAAGTGGATGACGATCATCAATCATACCTCCGATCACGAGGATACCGATGCCGAGGAGATACCCAAACAACTGGCCAAAGTGCAGACCTTTCAACAATACTGGTTGAAACAACTGAATACAGACCACGGATCCAATGATCACAACTGCAATCCCCAGTCCTCCTAAAAACGGCATTGGTTTTCCATGGATCTTGCGCCCCCCAATTGGCTCGTCCACAAAATGCCATTTCCAGGCAATACGCTGCGTTAAAAAGCTACATAGATAAGACAGGATCGCTGCACATGCGGCAACGAGCCCGCAAAGTTCAAACGTCAGTACCCGTGTCATGGATTAGATCTGTTTTGCTTTTATCACCTGTAATTGACCGCCTTTCTGTAAAATGATTTGATCCTTCCTCCCAACTTCACCACGCAAGAACAGATCTGCCAAGGCATTGTCTACACGCTCCTGAATCACCCGTCGAAGTGGGCGCGCACCGAATAATGGATCATACCCGGCATGGGCTAACTCCTCGACCGCCTCATCCTGCGCCGTAAATGTGATAGCGCGCTCTTCAAGACGCTTGCTGATTCCATTCATCATCAACCATGCGATTTGCGTTACCTCGTCCATGGTAAGTGGAGTGAAAACGATAACGCCATCAAAGCGATTTAAAAATTCTGGACGGAATAGACCCTTCAATTCTCGCTCAAGTAATCCATTTTTAATCTGATCCAATGACGCGTGTTTCGCAACTTCATCTTGAATGAATGACGTTCCTGCGTTTGATGTTGCAATCAACATGACATTCGTAAAATCAATGGTTCGTCCAACACCATCCGTTAAGCGTCCGTCATCCATAACCTGCAAAAATACATTCAAAATATCTGCATGCGCTTTTTCTAACTCATCCAACAAGACCAAAGCAAATGGTTGCTTTCGAACCGCTTCCGTCAATAATCCTCCTCGTTCATCACCTGGAAACCCAATCAGACGAGCCAAACTAGTCTTGTCCTGATATTCTGACATATCGAGACGTATCATCGCCTGTTCGCTTCCAAAATACTCTGCTGCTAATGCTTTGGATAATTCTGTTTTTCCAACACCCGTCGGACCAAGAAATAAGAAGTTTGCAATTGGCCTCTTTCCTTCTCGAAGTTCAGCTCTGGCCCGTCGTAAAGCTTGCGACACCGCCTTCACCGCCTCAACCTGACCAATCACACGAGCATGGAGATGCGATTCAAGAGATAACAACTTATCCGCCTCACTTTTTGTTAAGGATTCAACGGGGATATTTGTTTTATCCGTTACCACAGACGCTACATCTTCTGCAGAAACAATGGATCGTTCGCCTCGTGCCTTGCGACACAACACTGCCGCCTCCCTGATGACGCTCAACGCATTTTCCGGTGCAGCAACATCATGAACATATTTTGACGTCAATTTCGTTGCCTTATCAATTGCTGCGAATGACAGAAACACCCGCTGCTCATATTCAATATATCCGCTCTTTGCCATCAATACGTACAGGGTCTGTTCCGGTTCAAGTTCACGAATATTGACGCTCACTAATTTTGCTCCAATAGATCTGCGCTCAAGATACTGCGTCCAAGCTCGAGGCGTTACAGACAAGATAACGGTCATCCCGCGTTTGTCCAACTCACTCGACAAGATTTCGGAGAGATCAAGCTGACCACTGCCACCGGTTCCGGAAAGTGCCTCTGCACCCTGCATAGCTAATACGATGTTTCCGGACAGTGCAGCCTCATGCAAAATCGTGATGAGACGATCAGCTGCCAAACTTGGATCACCAGCCGCAATAACCCGAGCAATATCAACGGAAACCAAACGACGATCAAATAGTTCTGGCGGAACATCTTCCTCAACCATCCGTCGAGCCAACTGTTCAATGAGTGCAGCTTTTCCAGCCCCCTGCTCCCCAATCAATGCAACACCGCGTCGACCGCTTTCGATCGCACGCAATACTTCATTCATCTCTTTTTCACGACCAATAATCGGTGAAAGATACCCATTCCGAGCAGCCAACGTGAGATCCTCGCTAAAACGATCTAGTAATGGTGTTTGCCGAGCCGTCATTGCACGGTTCATTCCAGTCGAAGGTTTCATAGCAGCTAATGCCACAAATCTTCGATGATCTTCGCGAAGCTGCTCCTGCAATCTGATCCATTCTGCAACATATTTCACCTCTTCCGGTGGATGTCCAAGTTGATCAAATACATCCTGGACTGATTCTGACTCAATGAATGCAACGATAAATAGTTCGATTGGCGTAATATACTGCCGCTCCTCTGCTGATGCATCCAAAAAAGCCAATGCAAGCACACGCTTCGCTTCACGCGACAACACAATCGGAGGCGATCCAGCATGTTCCGCACTCAACAATCGTGCCATCGGACCTTTGACCGTTTCAAATGATAGACCTGAACGAATCAAAAACGCACTTCCAGACGGAGTTGCGAGCGCAGACGCCAACAACATTGCTGGCGTAATCTCACTGCGTCCAAGACTTTTTGCAACTTCATAAGCACCCTCAACAACGTCCATGGCATCTGACGAATAATACGAACTTACCTCAAATCGATAGTCTGCCGTTGCAGCCTGCTTCTTTTTTAATTCTTCTAATTGTCGAACGGTCTTCCCCCACTCCGGCAATGAAAGCGCTTCTGCAGAAAATTCTTTGACATGAAAAATCAGAAAACAGCCTACGATCACCGAACTCCAAAACAAATCAAGCGACCAATGACCAGAAAACCAAAATGGAAGCTGAAGAAGAACGTTTAAATCAACGACCTGAGAGATGTGCCAGCCAAGCGCAACTACTGCAAGACCGATATACACGAGACACGCCAATCGGATCACGGCACGCACAGATCTACGCATCTTTCGTAGGGCAATGGAAAAATCATCGACCCGTGCGGACCATACCAAAAAACCCTGTTTCGATGTCAGACCAACCCCCGCACCCCCGCAATGCGAACATTTCACCGATAATCTCGGATCACCCTGACACTTTGAACAAACTACCGTTGTTTGAGAAAAATCTACAGGCTCAGCCATACAACGGGATCACGGCATGCGTGAAATTAAGAAACAACGCGATTAATGCAATGATTGGGATCAACATCCATGCAACAATGCCGACCGTAAAACCAACCGCCTCAGCAATTAAAACAATAACTCGACCAACTAATACAACGAAACGCATCCAAATACTGATTAACTTGCCGGTCAAATCATATTGACCATACATCGGAACAAAAAAATTCTTCAACCAAATTTTGAAACCTAAACTTCGAATACGATATTCAAGCCCGTCTCGAGCCGCTTCGATGATTCCGAGCAAGCCAACCGTATACCACCAAATCGGAAACCAAGCGACGCTTCCAAAGAAATCGACGAGAACGAACTTCGCAACTGCACCGGTGCGAGACATCATGCGAACAGTATACCAATATTGAAAGAGATATTCTATGCCAACGCTATAATGAAAAACTATTTTGCCAATGCAAAGGCAGATGCTGCCGGGGTCACATATTCTAACCGATCAACAGGAACAAAACCAAGCTCTGTCGCTCTCGTATTTAACGCTTGCATAGATGAAAGTGTCGCAACCTTATCCTGCAATGTCATTGTTTCTGTTTTCAAACGATCAATCTTTTTTTCAACATCACGCAGTGCATAGCCCTTACTCATCGCAAAACTAATTTGAACAATATAGAAACAGCTTAAAACGATTGTCAATGCTGATAATCCAATATTCCACGCCAAAATACCCTGCGGTAGGCGTCGACCAATCGGCTGATGCAATCCCAACGTAACATGGGGCTGCTTCATCGTCATTGCAAAATCATGTGACATAGGTACGAAATTTTTGTTTGTTTTTTGTCGTTATACTTTTCTATCCCTTCTTTTCCGCAATTCGCAGCTTTGCGCTTCGTGACCGTGGATTATGTTCTCGCTCTTCTTCCGTCGGAATCAGTGGCTTTTTTGTGATAATCATCAAATCTTCAGCCCCTTTAAACGCCTGTTTCACAATCCGATCTTCTAACGAGTGAAATGAGATAATCGCGAGCCGACCACCTGGGCGCAACACCTGTCTGGCACCGACGATTGCATCTTTCAATGCACCGAGTTCATCGTTCACAGCAATACGCAACGCTTGAAACGTTCGTGTCGCCGGATGAATACGACCACGTTCATATGATCGAGGAAGTGCTGCAACGACGATATCTGCAAGCTGAGCCGTGCGATAAATCTTTTCAGACTTCCGCGCTTTTACGATTGCTTCTGCAATACGTCGAGCCATTCGTTCTTCGCCATATTCACGAACTATTTCCGCAAGCTCATGTTCCTTCCACGAATTAACGATTCCCGCAGCGGTGAGCTCTTGTGCATGCTGTCCAAGACGCATGTCTAACGGCCCATCCTGCATAAACGAGAATCCTCGCGCAGGATCAGAGAGCTCATCCGATGACAAGCCAAGATCGATCACGATGCCATCAACGGGAGAAAATGATTCTCGTTCGATAACCTCAGCCATGTCGCGAAAATTCGCTTCAGCGCCGATCCATCGTTTGGACTGCTCTGGCGTGAGCGACGCCTTCATTCGTTCAATCGCATTTCGATCAAGATCAAATGAGAGCACGCGGCCACCCGGCATAGAGCGAACAAGCAGTTCGCGCGAATGTGTTCCGCCACCCAACGTGCCATCAACATACTGACCTCCGGCATGGGGCTGTAAAGCATCCATGACTTCGTTGGTCATGACAGCGATGTGTTCACTTTGGCTCATATAACGGATCCTAGACGCTCAGCTATATCAGTACTCTCCTTCTGTGTCAACGCAGAATACGTTTCCCAAGCCGCCTCATCCCAAATCTCTAACCGGTCATACATCCCAGTCACCACGACATTTTTCGTGAGACCGGCGTACGTCCGAAGATACTCAGGAACCATGACGCGCCCAGACTTATCGACCTCTACGTCCATTGCGCCCGCAAGCATGAGTCGGGCGAATGCACGCGTGTCGGCCTGACCGAGCGGCAATGCAGCGATTTTGGCAGCAAGTATATTCCACGCTTCCTTCGGATACAGAAAAAGGGAACGATCCAGTCCCCGCGTCACAACCGCCCCTTCGGACAACTGCGCGCGAAATTTGACCGGAACAGCCAACCGACCTTTGTCGTCCAACGTATGATGAAATTCTCCGATGAACATAAAAGGCTCGGAACGCTCTGGTTCCCCACTCTACCCCACTTGCTACCATTTTATGCCACTCGTGTGCTCAGGTCAAAGAAGAAGGTGTGGATAAACCCAATGAATTACGTGCCCTCACTTTTCGGTGATATGTAATCGCAAAACGATGCGCCTCGTCCCTCACAGCAACAAGAATATCTTTATGTTTCTCACAAGCTGTACAAATATCTAAATGCTTTGGATCACAAATCAGTTCATCTTTATCTCGTTGTGGACCTTTTGCTAATCCAACAACCGGAATTCCAAGTTCAAACTGTCGCACAACCTGAACAGCTGCATTCACCTGTGGCCATCCCCCATCAATCAAAATCAAATCTGGCTTGCGCCAAGTGTTGCGAAATCGTCGAGTCAACGTTTCTTTCATTGAAGCAACATCGTTCGATCCGCTCACTGTCTTGATTTTAAACTTTCGATATTCTGACTTCGCCGCCGCACCATTTTCAAACACAACCATTGATGCAACAGATGATGTCCCAGAAATATTCGAAATATCATAACCTTCTACACGGCCAAAAATATTCACCGGCGCTTCTCCTTCCCGCATTTTGTCGACATCATCATCTTCACGTTTCAAAATTGCGATATCTTGAATATGCTCAAGGAAATAAATCTTGTTTCGAAATGACGCCGCGTCCTCAAATCGTTTTTCTTTTGCAGCCAACTTCATCTCACGCGTATAGCTTTTCAAAATGTCATCTTTTTTTCCTTCGAAAAATCGAATCAAATCACGGATAATTTTTCCGTATTCTTTTTTTGAAATTGCGCCAATACACACACCGGGACAAAGCTTCAGATGATAATAAAAACACGCTCGCTTTTGGCCTGGAATATCAGTAGACCACGGAATCGCTCTACGGATCAGATCCAATGCGGCACGCAATGATCTTGGAGAGGTATACGGTCCAAATACTGCCTTGTATTTCTTTCCTGCATCATCCCCAACTTCCGTGCCACGGAGAAGCAACGGACGAGGAAAATCCTCTTTGGTAATAACGAGATAGAGAAAACTTTTATTATCCTTATCTTTAACATTATAAGGCGGGAAATAATGCTTGATGAGATTAGCCTCCAAAATCAACGCCTCAATCGCCGTCGGCTTTTGAATGTAATCGATACGACGAATCTTCGAGACCATTTCTTGAATCCGCGAATCATGCGGACGCTGAAAATACGAAGACACGCGACGCTTCAACGAGGTCGCTTTGCCGACGTAGATAATATGACCAGTCTCATCCTTCATGATGTACACCCCTGGTGTATCAGGAAGTTCACCATTCTGGATTTTGACGAATGAGGGAATCATG
>CAZNPI010000006.1:12711-15214 GCA_964575015.1 uncultured Gammaproteobacteria bacterium | reverse complement strand
AGACTGACGATTATCGACCATCAACAAACTTCGCTCCATTCGCGGGTATTCTAGAACTTTCAATTTTGCCAACGCTGAATCCTTTGTCGCATATAACGAAGTGCCATCAGATTTTCGAATCAAGAAAAATCCAAGTTTCTGATCTTCAAGATCAACAACAATCGCGCCCTCACTTGGTTTTGCGATATTCTTTTCCAATAATTCATCGACGATCTTCTGACCAGCTTCAACAACTTCACTTTCTAAATATTGCCGATCAATTTTCACACTAAACTCTTGAAAGAGTTCGCTCATTTCTGCGAGTGACCAACGACGTGTCTCTCTCCAGAGCTTATCCCAACCAGCAGAATATGATTCTAATTGCTGCTGAACAAATGAAATCTCTTCTTTGTATTCTGGATGATCTTCAAGTTCACGCGTTGATTCGGAATACAGCTTCCCTAAATACGCACCAGTTCGTTCACCGCGAGGAATCGCTTCAATGAGCTTATCCGCCATTTCAACACTCAAGCTATGCAATGCATCCGGCGCTGTCCGATGGACCAGCAACCACAAACATTTTGCCACGTGTGCACCAACATCACCGTGATAACTCGCAGTGACAACCTTCCAACCCGCACGCTGTAAAATCTTGGCAACAGACGAGCCAAGAACAAGGTTACGTAAATGACCGACGTGAATCTCCTTATGCGTATTTGGTTGAGCATACTCCAACATCAATTCTTTTCCTCCACCGATTGTCGATGAACCAAATTCAGATCGATATCGTTCAACATCAGAAACAACACGCTTGATGAATTCACCGGTTGAAAACGTGAAATTGACGTATGGACCGGCTGCGACACAGGATTCAATAATATGATCACCATGTTTAAAAGACTCTGCTAATTCTTTCGCAATATCCACCGGACTCTTTCCCTTTGTTTTTGCCAACTTAAAACACCCAAATGCCACATCACCCAAATCCGGTTTCGGTGGCAATACAATATCTTGAGGTTCGATCTTCGTTTCTGTGATCTCGCTTAAACGTTCGGCAAGATGCGATACAATAGCGTCCCAGGAATAGGTCATACGAGTTTCACAAAATGTCGTTTCCCTTTTTGAATCACATCACCAACCTTTACATCAACTGCAACTTCTGTCTCAACAACATCATTCACACGAACCCCACCCTGTTCGATCTGACGACGCGCATCTGTTTTTGAAGAAACGAGACCACTTTCAACCAGCACATCAACCAACTTTGAAGATGCGCCGAGTTTCCATTCCGTGATTTCTGCCGGCGCTTCACCTTTTTGATGAACTTGAACAAAATGAGCAGCAGCCTGCTCTGCGGCATCTGTTGAGATAAACGTTGCAACAATTTCTTGGGCAAGCTGCTTTTTAAACGTCATCGGATTTTCTCCATCCTTTAACGCTGAAGCGATCTTTTCAAGATCATCGGAAGAGATATTCGTACACAACTCAAACCCCGGAAGGATCATCCCGTCTGTCCAGCTCATCACCTTGCCATACATATCTTCTGGAGCGTCACCAAGCGTGATCATGTTCCCCTCTGTCTTCCCCATCTTCTTCCCGGTCTCGTCCGCTAACAATTTGCAGGTAAGAACAAATTTTTCTTTTTGCTTTACTTCACGCATCAATGTGCGACCAGCAAGCATGTTGAAGGTTTGATCATTTCCACCAATTTCCAAATCAACATCCATAGCAACAGAATCGTAACCTTGCATCAATGGATATAAGAACTCGTGAAGACCGACCGGTTTTTGATCAGCAATACGCTTCTCAAACATGTCACGCTCCAGCATTTGTTGGACGGTAAAGTGAGATGCTAAATCAATGACATCCGTGAAGCTCATCTTCGCCAACCATTCACTATTAAACTTTATTTCAGCTGGATTTTCACCATCAAATTTTAACATCGAAGAAGCTTGCTCCTTATATGTCTTACAATTTGCCAACACTTCTTCACGAGTCAACGGTTTGCGTGTCGCCATCTTGTCCGTTGGGTCCCCAATCATGGCTGTAAAATCTCCGATCAATAAAATCACTTTATGACCGAGCTGTTGCAACTCCGCCAACTTCCGAATCGCAATTGCGTGACCAACATGCAAGGACGGACCCGTTGGATCAATACCAAGATACACAGAAATTTGCTTTCCTGATTTCAAAACCTCACCCAGTTTTTCCGGGGTTGGATAAACATGTTCGACCGATCGGGATAAAAATCGCTCAATCGCTTTGGAATCCGTTAAAACCTTGTTCATAGTTCTACGCAGTATCCTAGCATAAGTCCTGAAGGAGACAAACTAAACAATTTTAAATAAGAAGATATAGAAAACCTCCCCGTAAGACAATGAGGAGGCCGTATGAGTCACCATCTGAACCAATGTGCTTATTTCAGGCGCATGGCGATAAATGCCTGCACCCTTGGACGCTGCAGTTCCATACCTGCCATCACGTCTCTTCGATAGGAGAACCACTGTTCTTCGCGCTCGAAGGT
>CAZNPI010000006.1:9233-12701 GCA_964575015.1 uncultured Gammaproteobacteria bacterium | reverse complement strand
CACGCCATATATCCCCATACTTCAACTTCGAACGTAGTTGGGATTTAATGACTGCTGGAAGATCAAGATGCTCCGGACAAGATTCCGTTTGAGCTTCAGGATACTCAGAAAATGACTTCAAGATTTCTGCATTGACTCGATAACATTTTCCGCAAATCCCAGGTCCGATCCAAGCACGAAATGGAGCGTGCGGAACCTGTTCACGCATCGCATCTACGAGTGCACCTGAAATATTCTTCAACGTTCCCGCACGACCCGAATGAGCAAGCCCGATACATGGCGCACCTTGTGACGCGATGAATACAGGTGGACAATCACCACCCGTGATCACAAGCGCGACACCGGGCTCCGTCGTAACAAGACCGTCGGTAGCATCACAAAATTGCAATGACGACCCCTTTGCACGAACGGTCGCGATGGCATTTCCATGCACCATACGCGCAACACGAACCGCATTCGGGAACCGCCAACCAGCGTATGCACAGTGCATTGAGATCTGAGCCTCATAGGCTCTCAACGTACTCGCAAAAGCAGATGCAGTAGGCACCTCATGCGCTCCATCAAGAACCGTTGTTCCTAAGAACACATACTGCCCTGTATCTACAAGGGTCTCCATACATCTCCTTTCAGCGGCAAAACCCTAACACAACGCATAGCAATCAGAAAGAGCGTGCTATCGACGAGCTTCAAGGGCAACTTTTTTCGCTTCTGCATCCGCTAACTTCGCCTTTAATTCATCAACAACTCGAGCTGGTGCACGTGACGTAAAATCAGCATTACTCAATTTCACATTCAATGAGGCAATATATTTCTGCACCTCCTCCAACTCTTTTGCAATATTCTCTTTCTCTTTTTCTAGATCTTTTGTCTCTGTGAAAAAAACACCGATCGTACACGATCCGGACACGGCAAAACGCCATTGATCTTTTTCTGATGCTGGCGGCTCTTCAAAACGAACTTCGCTCGCTTTTGCGAGTTCAGCAAAATGCACGTTCTGTTTAATCAGTTCAATCTCAGCTGCGGGACCCCACACAACAAATGGAACACGAGCCTTCGTATCAACGCCATAGTCATTTCGAAGACGACGTAAATCCGTAACCAGCATACGCAGCCGCTCAAATTCAGCGATCTCATTTTTCGGCTCCATCTGAGGCCAAGGCGCAACGATCAGCTGCCCTTCAGAACCTGCGATGCTCCAAATATGTTCTGTGACGAATGGCATAAATGGATGCCACAACGCAAGAACCGTTCGAAGGATATGTGAAAGTATCGCACCTTTCTCTTTTTCAATTTTCGCGATCTCCAAATACCAGTCCGCCAAATCTCCCCACGTAAAATCACGAAGCTCTTCACCTGCAGATGAAAGGTCATATACCTCGATCTTCTTTGTCACGCTTGCTACCACGCTTGAGAGGCGTGCGAGAATCCATTCATCTGCCAATGTCTTGGTGACAATCGGTTGTTTTGGATCAATCGCCTCATCACCGATCTGCATCAAAATAAAGCGCGAGATCTTCCAAAGCTTATTCGTAAAATTTCGGAATCCACCAATCTTCTCTTCGGACAATCTCGTATCGTTTCCCGGCGTTGTTCCAAGGACAAGAGACAGGCGCACAGCATCTGTTCCATATTTCGGAATCACATCAAGCGGATCAATGATATTTCCAATCGACTTTGACATCTTTCTCCCCTGCTCATCACGAACAAGACCGTGAAGATACACGTCTGTAAACGGAACTTCTCCAAGCGCATATGACGACATCAGCACCATACGAGCCACCCAGAAAAATAAAATATCATAGCCCGTTTCAAGCACTGCGGTTGGATGGTACGCCTTCATCTTTTCCCATTCATCCATATTCGGCCAACCAAGCGTCGAGAACGTCCACATCCCGGAAGAGAACCATGTGTCGAGCGTATCCGGATCTTGCGTCCACTCCGGTCCAGGAGAAATCGCTGAAACAACCATCTCTTCTTGATCGTCTTCCGTGCGATACCACACCGGAATCTGATGACCAAACCAAATCTGACGTGAGATACACCAGTCGCGCAAATTATCGATCCAATGGAAATACGTTTTATCAAATCGCTCCGGCACGATCGTTGCTTGTTTTGATTCAACGGCCTCACGCATCAATTGCTTCAACGTCACCATCTCACCACGCTTCCATTTATTCAACGTATCTTGACGCAATGCAAACGGCTTATTCACACGAACAAACCACTGACGCATCGGCAATTGTTCCACCGGCGCACCTCCCCGTTCTGCAACTCGAAGATTTTGTTTAATTTCTTCAACCTTCTCTAACAATCCCTGGGCAGCCAGCATTTCCTCAACGTTCACACGAGCCTGCTTCACGGTCAGTCCATCAAAATCAGCGCCGACCTCTGCCAACATCTTTCCATTCTTTCCAATCACCGGAATCGTATTCAAATTGTGACGTTCTGCCATTTCCGCATCAATCATAGAGTGTGCCGGCGTCACACCAAGTGCACCCGTACCAAATGCTGGATCAACGGCTTCGTCTGCAATCACTTTAATCGTCAATAACTTTCCACAAAATGTTGGAGTAAAAACTTGTCCAACGTATTTCTGATATCGCTCATCCGTCGGATGAACAGCAACAGCCACATCACCAAATTTCGTTTCAGGTCGTGTTGTTGAAATAGTAATTGGAAAATTTGCGTCGTACTTGAACGTCAACAACTTTGCCGTCGTCTCCTTTGTGAGTACTTCGTCATCCGAGAGCGTTGTCTGAAATTGTGGATCCCAATTCACCAATCGATATCCGCGTTCAATAATTCCATCTTCAAACATCATCTTGAACATTTCATTCACTGCTGCGTTCCGTGCTTCATCAAATGTATATCGTTCACGCGACCAGTCACACGATGAACCCATCTTGCGCACCTGAGTATTAATCGTGCGTCCAGACTCTTCCGCAAACTCTTTCACCTTATCTAAAAACTTCTCACGACCAAGTTCTGTGCGTGGATCTTTCATCCCCTGCTTCACCAACAGCTGCTCGACTTTAACCTGTGTCGCAATCGCTGCATGATCAGTTCCCGGAATCCATAACGTCTTTTTTCCGCGCATGCGCTGAAACCGAATCATCAAATCTTCAATCGCCAACATCGTCGCATGTCCCATGTGCAATGTCCCCGTCCGATTCGGCGGCGGCATCACAATGCAGTACGGCTCGGTTCGTTCACCTGGAAGTTGATCCGGATTAAACACGCCGGACTTTTCCCACGCAGCATAAATCGCATCCTCCACACCGGACGCATCATAGGCTTTTGGCAAATCAGCAAAGCTAGACATAGAATGAGAAGATGTTACGTGGTCAACAGAAAAGCTGCAATGCACTGCACAGCTTCAAATTCTGTCAATCAAATCTTTACACTTTTTCTCTCAACTCAGCCAAAACCCATTGACCCCTTGCCTAACTCGGGCTAAAGTGACCCATC
>CAZNPI010000006.1:0-9223 GCA_964575015.1 uncultured Gammaproteobacteria bacterium | reverse complement strand
GCAAATCAGCAAAGCTAGACATAGAATGAGAAGATGTTACGTGGTTGAGGGGAAAGATGCAACAAAACCTATGAAAAATCCAGACTAATACTTTTCGTTCGTATAATCTGTTCTAGTTCAAATGCATCCGCGTGACTACATACGCCAAGATACGAGTTTAAGTTATCTTCATTTACTTTCCGCAACATCCGCTCTGCCGTGGTAATTCGTATGACTGTTGTGCACGGAAATAAGACGTAACCTAAAAAATCTATTCCCTGTGCCCATGTACGGATAAAAACCTTCTTTGGATGCAAACAAAGCGATAACGTTTCATTCAAAAAACAATCGATGTCGTTTATCAATTCCAAGAGATGCTTTCTCGACTCGCTTAAAATAATGAAATCATCGCAATAACGAAGATAATACTTCTCACGAAGAATACTTTTGACGTATCGATCCAATTCATGGAGGTAAATATTGGCGAACAATTGGCTCGTAAGATTCCCGAGAGGGATACCAAGGCGATCGCCAACCGAAAAACTACTAATGATATCTTCAAGCAGATTCATCGTTTTCTGATCACAAATTCGCAGTACTAGCAATGAAAGTAGCACTTCATGATTCACTGACGCAAAAAACTTTCTAACATCGCATTTCAAAGCATAAACGGCTCGTGTATTATTACAGCTCACCTGAAAAAGGAACGCTCGAAGGCGATCCACGGCGGCGTGCGTCCCCTTACCTACCCGAGATGAATAGCTGTCATGAATGAATCGACCTTCAAAGAACGGTTCAATAACATTCACGATAGATTGATGTACGACCCTGTCTTTCACTGTGGCCTTATGAATCCGCCGTTGTTTCGGATCAAAAATAGTAAACGGTTTATACGGATCATGATGATATCCACCAGAAAAAAGACTTTTACGCAAGAAAAACAAATTGTCTTCCAGATGCAATTCAAAGGCCATAATATCCGCCTTGGAACGTTTTCCATCGCTGAATCTTGCCCAAGCATCAAAAATATTTTTGGTGGAGCAAATTTGCTCGAACAACATATTATTCATCTCGATCTATTAACGAATTCACTTATGTTACCCCCCCCCCCTCAAGGAATCAACAATGCTAATTCCCGCAACCCCGCTGACGTGCCCATCGTTCGCTCTATTTACATCGCCTACGCGTTCTGGAACGAAGCGTTGAATAAATTTCCAAAAACACAACGCCATCTCCTTGGGGTCAAATGCGCTGAATACATTTTAGAAATTCTTGAACTTGCGCTGGCAGCAGCTCATGCATCAGAAGCTAGAGAAAAATCAACTAACTTACGACAAGCGAGTATCAAACTAGATACGCTAAAATTACTCGTTCGCCTTTGCAAAAATTGTAAGTGCATTTCCAATTCGGCCTATCTCCAGATGGAGTCTCAACTTCAGGAGATCGGACGAATGCTTGGAGGATGGTCAAAATCCGTTTCATAAAAAACAACCCCCTGCCATTGAGGCAAGGGATTGTGATGGGAAGTCCCTGACGAACGAAGGCACGGCCCAGTTCGAGTTGTGGTTGTCGTACCAGTCGTAGTTCAGCTTGATCTTGCGATCATCGCGGTTGAAGTTCACGTTCGGCACGTTCTGCCACGGAGTCTCGTCGGTGACGCAAGCTGTGTTTTCTCCTTCCAAGACACCGGACCCAGGCGCACCCAGATCCTGAATTTTATGTGGGACAAACTCTGCGCTCTCCTCGCGCAGCCTGTTCCAAAAGAAAACACGGAGTACCCATCATTCGCGGCGTACTCTCTCTGCATCCGTAGACGCAATGATTCTGACGCATATGCGAGCGATAAGAGATTTCGGCGACCGGCATCCGTAAACACCGATACATAAGCCTACTTTCCGTTTCGGATTGTAGCAGATTATTTGAAAACAAAAGAACCGGCATCTACGAGACGCGAGCTCCTTTGCGAAGCATTGCGTTGTAGATACCGGCCAGAGGGACCGGAGGAGCCAAGGTCCAAAGACCAAGGTTCCTCCCAGTCCCAAGGGTCCGAGTGCCGAGAGCCGAGCTACTCCCTGACGAACGAAGGCACGGCCCAGCCCGAGATGCGGTTGTCGCACCAGCCGAAGCCCAGCCCGATCTCGCGAGCATCGCGGCCGAAGTCCACGTCCGGCACGCGCCGCCACGGAGCCCCGACGGTGACGTTGACCTCGTAGCCGGGAGCCCAGACGTAGGGCACGTTCTCGCCGTCCATCGCCTTGATCCACTCGGGGTGGAGGGCGGCGGAAGCGAGGATGCCCGCGTGCGGAGACTTCTCCGGGTGACGAACGTCCATCGGCTTCTCGTTGCGCTGGCAGCCGAGGTCGATCACTTCCCAGCGCAGGCCGGGCTTGTGCTCGATCCCCTTGAGGAGCCGCAGGCGCTCCGGACCGGCCTTGTCGTAGCCGTCCCAGCGCCACTTCGCGTGCTGCACCGAGGCCGCGACGTCCCACAGCTCGCGGAACGTGCGCTCGACGCCCTTCGGCCCCTTCTTCACGTCGTCGAGGTAGGGCACGAGCGTCACGACGACGAGCTTGCTCTCGGGCCACTTCGGGACGGACTTCTCCGCCTCGGTGAGCCACGCGTCCGGGATGCCCCAGCCGCGCTCCTGCCGCAGCTCGTTGATGCGCGCGATCTGCGCCTCGGGCTCGATGAAGAGGCCGTGGACGAGCATGAAGGCGGGCTGCTGCTTGAGCGCGTTGACGACGATCTCGGCGAGGGCCGGGTTCTTCCGGACCTCCTCCGCCATCTCCGCCGTGAGGCCGGCTTCCGCCAGCTTGCCCATGAGATCCGAGACCTTCCCGAAACCGAGCGTGAACAGGTTCGCCATGTGGCTACCCCTATCCTTTCTATGCGCCGTCGGTACGTCTCAGCCCCGCAGCACTGCGGGGACGTGAGCTTCCCTTTGATTGAAAACGGCGGACTAAGGCCAATTTCTTGGCCACAACACGCCGTTTTCAAGCTCATTTCTTTTCAATGCTCGACAAACAAATATAGCATAAAACTAGTATCTTGTCAATACCTTGTCAACCTTAATCTTTACAATTTTTCCCTCAACTCAGCCAAAACCCATTGACCCCTTGCCTAACTCGAGCTAAAGTAACCCATCCGAGATACGATATTTCCGGACAGCATTGAATGGCTTTATCCCTAGAACAGCAAGCAATTGAACAAATCGGCCGTGCCGATCGAATTTTGATTGTGACACGAGAACGGGCTGGAGCCGATACACAGGCATCCGTTTCAGCGCTCTTGGCATATCTAAAGAAACAACACAAGCAAGTTGATGCAGTTATTCCCAACATTGATGTTAAGTCAATTCCAACATTTTTACCCGAGACCAAAGAAATCAAATCGGCCGTCGGTGCCATGCGCGCATTCGTATTAAGTCTCGATGTCACGCGAACACCACTGTCCGAATTATCCTATGACATTAAGGATGGAAAACTTGGAATTACTGTGATCCCAAAATCTGGAGAGTGGTCACCGCAAGATATCGCATTCAAGCATGGTGAGGATCGATACAATCTTGTGATCGCTATCGACTGCCCAGATATGGCATCACTTGGACCCGTCTTCCAACAACACGCCGATTTCTTGTACCGCACACCAATCATCACCATTGATCGGGATCCAGCGAATGAACACTGGGGACAGATCAATCTTGTTGATCTTACCGCTGTTTCAAGTTCTGAAGTTTTATTCGGAATGTTTGAACGATGGAATCGCCATCTGATTGATGAACATATTGCAACAGCCCTTCTAACCGGAATGATCGCAAAAACACAATCATTCCGAACAACAAATGTTACACCAAAAACATTACAGACTGCATCACAACTGATCACAATGGGAGCACGACGAGAAGAGATTGTTCACGGACTATGGCGTACGCGCTCCGTTCCAGTCTTAAAGCTTTGGGGACGCGCGCTGTCTCGACTTGAACATATTCCGGAAATCGGTCTCGTATGGACCGTACTACCTCGACAAGATTTTATTGAAGCAGGAAGCTCTGAAACAGAACTTGATGGGATCATTACAGAACTCATGGCCTACTCACCGGATGCAAAAGTTATTGTCATGATTCATGAAACAGACGATGTGCACACTGCGGGCGTTAGTGTCACAGTCCATACGATTGCACCATTTTCCGCACAAGAATTAACACGATCGTTTGGATCAAGTGGAACAAAAGAAAAAGCAACGTTCAGACTAATGCCAGGGCTTCACATCACGGAGGTAACAAAGAGCGTGATCGCACGATTAACAGAACAGTTACAAGCCATGAAAAAATAGTTGATGTGCTACAATTCCAACACACATCATGAACATCCTTATTATCGGCGGTGGTTTTGTTGGTATCACCGCCGCACGAAACCTTCAAAAACAATTCGGTACACAAGCACGAATCACGGTCATCAGTTCATCTGATCGTTTTCTGTTTACCCCTCGATTGATCGATGTTCTCAGTTCAAATATAGATGCGCTCGCAAACTATTCTGTCGCGATCGACACCATTGCGCGCAAAAACGGTTTTTCATTTCTTCATGCAGAAGTTCTTGAAATTCATCGAGATAAAAAAGAGGTCACGTGCAAACACGTCCCAAGCGGCGTACAAACGGTTCTTTCATACGACAAGCTTGTCATAAGCCCTGGTGCTCAAACATCGTGGTTTGGGGTTCCAGGAGCTCAAGCTCATTCAATTGGCTTAAAAACAATTGAACACGTCACCGCAATTCACCAACGTATTGATGCACTTCTCGAAACGAAACAGTCGATTGCTGTATGCGTTGTTGGCGGTGGTCCAACCGGTGTTGAAAGTATTTTCGCTATACAGCAATACATCAAAGAACAGCAGCGGGCACGCTCAACATCCGTAGCCTGTACGTTTACGCTCATTCAAGGTGCTCCACAAATTCTTCCCGGCTTTCCTCTTCAGATTATCAAAAATGTTCTCCGTGACTGTGATCACAAACAAATTTCCGTGATTGTGAATGAACCCGTAACACGTATCACAGAGAACGACATTGTCACAACGCATCACGCAGCCATTCCCTCAGACCTCACGATCTGGGCCGGTGGTCTGCAGCCGAATCTCATTCCAATCACTCCACAGGTTCAATTAAATCCCGGAGGCTGGCTCATGGTTGATCAATATCTTTCTGTTGCACCACACATTTTTGCTGCTGGTGACAGCACGACATATCTTGAACGGAATGTCACTATTCCCAAGAACGCACAAACCGCCATGCTCATGTCACAAACACTGTGCGAAAACATCGTTCGCTCACATCAACATAAACCATTACATCCCTTTCATTATCGATCTAAAGGGAACATCTTAGTCGTTGGATCAGTTGGATATATTGACGCAAAGCTATTCTGCATCCGAACAACAGTAGCGCCGCTCATTCGAGACCTTCTCTATCGATTCCGACAGTATCAAATAACAGGGTGACTATTTTTTACTCCCTTGACGCTTCCATCGCTTTTCTGCATACATCAGGCTAAGCTGATCATACCTATTTATTATTTTTCTTATACGTATGAACTGTGAAAACAACTGTTGTTCGAAAACGAATCGGCTAGACCTTGCGCTACTTGTGCTTCGCATTGCAGCTGGTGTCATCTTTATTCTTCACGGATACGGCAAACTCTTCGGAGGCACTCCAGGCATGACTGGATTCACCGGCATGGTTGCAGGTATGGGCTTCCCCCTCCCAATCGTATTCGCGTATGCCGCAGCCCTTTCTGAATTCCTTGGAGGAATCGCACTACTTCTCGGATTATACACAAACATATTCTCCGTACTCCTTGGTATCGTTATGGTTGTCGCATTTGCAGGAGCCAAAAAATTGAAGCTACCAATCGGCGATCCTGACCTCGCACTCCTCGGCATTACGATCGCCGTATATCTCGCGGGACCAGGCATGTATACGATCAAAAAATTAATGAAATCAAAAAAAGCAGAATCATGCGAATGCAAAGATGATGGCGCATGCTGCAAAAGCTAATTCGCACAAAAACAAAATCGCCTCGGAATATACCGAGGCGATTTTTTTATCTTCACACGCAAGAGTCACATGGGGTGAGGTCCGGAACGGCATCCTCGCCAGAAAACCCGCTCCGAAGACCTGCCCGATATGACCCTTTTACCGTGTGAATATAATACACGATCTCTCAATAAAACGGAAGACTTTGGCAAGAGCTGAAAACAAGGCCCTATTTTACCGCCTCGGCATCAGGAACGGCATTGGTTTTTTCATCAGCCTGATCCGGTGCGACGGGTTCATTCGGTGAGACAGTACACTGATCGTTCAAAACTTTTAAACGCGCCTCTACATCATCCAATCGTTTATTGATCGCATCCAAACGATTATTCAATCGATTAAAACTTGCGAGCATGGATGATTGAGCAGAAGCCTCTCTCTGAACCGGCGCCGCCTGTACCGCAGAATATGCAATCGCGCCCGTTAAAACAACAGCAAGTCCGGCGACGATCGACGCAGTCCACACATTTGAAACCCCACGAGCAATGTGCGCAATATGATGATCACGAATTGGTGACGTTGGTCCAGCATGACGAACATTACAGACGCGTCCACATGACGAATGCCCGCACGTTGGATCCTCACTCATCCCCATACCACCAATTGGGCCTTCAGGCTCTGGAGAACTGATCGCTTTCCGCATACGGCGCACGGGTGTTTTCATTTTAATGACTGGCATACAAAGTGCTAAGAGATATTATTGTTGAATACAAAAAGAGTATACCATACGGCTCCCGCGTTGACAGCTTTTGCTCCATACGGTACATTCCTGTCACAAATTCCAAGGCCCTGGACGGCTAGCTCAGTTGGTTAGAGCGTCACATTGACATTGTGAAGGTCAGAGGTTCGACTCCTCTGCCGTCCACCACTGAAGAGACCTGCAAATAGCAGGTCTTTTCAATATGTAATTTTTCTGATAGCTGTATAGATATGGCACACGTCTACATTCTGTATTCACAACTAAAAGATAGATACTACATTGGCTCAACACATGATATACGCATCAGACTTCTGGAACATAATAGTGGAATGACGCCATCAACAAAAGATGGTAGACCATGGGTATGTGTCTTCGTTCATGAAACTCAAACTCTAAAAAAATCTCGTGAGCTAGAATTTCGGATCAAGTCCTGGAAAGATCGCAAACTAATTGAGCGAATTATACAAGAAGGCGTGTTGCGAATTAGTTAGAGCGCCCCGGTGTACACCGGGGAGGTCAGAGGTTCGACTCCTCTGCCGTCCACCATATAAAACACCCGCTATCAAGCGGGTGTTTTATTCATTACGATGTTTTTTCACCTTCAATCAAAGCGGCCTTTTGTTTATTTTCACTGCTCTTCTCCGCTACAACCCTTGAAAGTCTACTGGGCAAAAATATCTCTCGCTCAAAATGCTGTAACCAGATTTTTGGATCTACATCGCTCAGTCCGGGGATCTCAAGTCGTTCAGGAATTTCAGCAATCATTGCATACGCATTAATCATGCAGACCATATGCAACACATTATACGCATTGTACACAGCTCCTGTTGAAATTTCTTTTCTCTCCGTAGCTCCCTTAACAGAAAAAGACCGTAATGCTCCAACTGTATCTGTAAATGCGAATAAAGACTCTTCATCACCATATAACGGATCCATCATACGGACACGTACCGAACTCGGTGTTTTTTCTAAAAATGTATTTCGATGCCCTGCGAGGTCTAAGACCATCCCCTTCTCATTCACAAAACGAATACACTGCTTTGCAAACTCACCTAATTTTGTTTTCACTTTTTTATTGACCGATGCTTCAATCTGTAATCGTTCCAAATCAGGGTATACCGTAAGAACAGACTCCAAGTCACCAGGCAACGGATACACATCCTCAGATTTTTCTGTTAATAACTTGAGAGCACGCTGATATTCAGCTACGCGATCTTTTGAGGTTGGATCTGACAATCCAGGAAAATGCTCCCCCATGTAGTGCGACGTCAATGGAATTTCACGATCCAATAATTCCTCTTTTTCATCGTGTCGCGGCTGAATCTCAATCAATGCCGGAAACGAGCTGGGAAATGGACGTCCTTCTGCCAATGCAGAAGCAATCATGTTTCGCTTTTTTTCACGCTTCTCTCTATCGCCTCGACTCATCTCAATATACAGCTCCTCACTCACAGGAACATCCATAATCAAAGAACGTGATGGCAATACAGCACCGGTTCCGAACATTTCACGCAAATCAGTATCATGTTGTTTTGCCCTTTTTTGATACTCTTCAAGTTCTTTTATAATGTCCTCTCGGGTTTGGGTTCCTAAAACGTACTTCGTCATCTCATTCTCCATCAATCGCGCCTGTAACTTCGCAACAATCTGCCTTTCACGAACCTCACCTGTGTGTCGTTTTTGTTCATGAAGAGCAAAAACTAACTGATTACCACCTTTTGCAAGTGGCAAAATCAGCTGATGTGAATCTAGCAAATTTTTCAATGCATCATGCAATCTTTCTCCAACGTACTCTTTTGCCTGCGCCTCATTCATTCTTGCTCGAGGTGAGTGTTGCGTTTGAAATTCAGGCGAAGCAGCGAATGATTCTAACGGTGATTTTTCCATACTGAATAACGTATCGAAGTTGCAATATCTGTGCAATGGCTACATACGTTTTCTTTAAAGCTGTTCAAAAAACGAATATAACAAAAACACCTCACTTCTTGTGAGGGTTCTTTCTTCTCTGTTCTTAAGCTATGGATATATCCAGCTTCAACTTCAGAACAGTGACCATGAGGAATCGGGCGACCTTGGGAATTTGATGCCGACTTCCGTCGGACTGTATTTCTCCCTAGAAAGGAGGTGATCCATCCACAGCTTCCGCTACGGATGCCTTGTTACGACTTCGTCCCTATCGCTGAACCCACCTTCGTCCCCTCATCGGGGCCTTCGGGTGTTTCCAACTCTCTTGACGTGACGGGCGGTGAGTACAAGACCCGAGAACGTATTCACGGCCGCGTTGCTGATCGGCCGTTACTAGTAAATCCAGCTTCATGAGGGCGAATTGCAGCCCTCAATCCGAACTGAGGTATAGTTTGTTGGGATTAGCTCCACCTTGCGGTTTGGCAACCCATTGTCCATACCATTGTAGCACGTGTGTAGCCCTAGGTGTAAGAGCCATGCTGATTTGACGTCA
>CAZNPI010000005.1:11740-17238 GCA_964575015.1 uncultured Gammaproteobacteria bacterium | reverse complement strand
ACTATTGTATGTAAGGCGTATACTATTGAAATATGAAACAACGATCATTTATCATCAGTATAGGCGTCATGCTTCTTGGGCTGACAACGATGGCGGCAGGATGTTCATCCAAACCGGTTGTGGCCCCGGCGCCAGTAGCTCCGGTCGCGACCCCTCCAACAGTGGCGGTTCCTAATCCTGATGTTGCATCAGGATCGTCAGTTACGACTACTCCAACAGCTGCGCCTACTGCAAAGCCAGCGACGAAAGTGACGGCATCTCCTACGAAGACACCCGTTGTCGTTTCACCGAAGCTAAACATCCTCCGTGTCAATATTGAAAAGATGGCATTCTCTCCGCAAATCATTGCAGTGAATGCTGGAGACACGGTGCAGTGGGTGAATAAGGATACGGTTCCACATACGGTTACCTCTGATGGTGCATTGCTTTGGGACTCTGGAACGATTCAGCCGGGCGCTTCATTCGAACGACAATTTAAATTTGCAGGTAGCTATCCATATCACTGCGGAATTCACTCAACCATGAAAGGGACGGTCGTGATACACTGATGGCGAGTTATGAAGATTTCATTCCATGGTGCGACACGCGAGGTGACGGGTTCTTGTTACTTGATAGAAACCGATCAGCAGCGAATCTTGGTTGACTGTGGAATGTTTCAGGGGAGTGTCTTTGCAGATGCGAAGAATTTTCGTGATTTTGGGTTTGATCCTTCTACCATTAATGCGTTGATCGTGACGCATGCTCATTTGGATCACGTAGGACGTATTCCAAAACTCATCAAAGGTGGATTTAAGGGGAAGATCTACGCAACCGCTCCAACGGTTGAGCTGACAAAGCTGGTGCTTGAGGATGCAGAACAGGTGATGGAGGATGCAATGAAGCGTGAAATGCGACCTAAGCTCTACGAGTTCGAAGACGTTGAGCGGGCCATGAACCTCTTTATTCCTTCCGAATATTCGAAGCGGTATCAGGTTGGTGACGTTGCGTTTCGTTTTCGTGATGCCGGTCATATTTTGGGTAGTAGCTTCGTCGAGCTAGAGCAAAAAGGGGGAATGCGATTAGCCTTTAGCGGAGATCTAGGAAACGTTCCTGACCCAATCTTAAAACCAACAGCTCAGCTTGCAGAACAGGATGTGCTGGTTATCGAGTCAACGTACGGAAATCGATTACACGAGCATATCGATACGCGGGACGAAGATTTACAGAAGCATATTTTAGCAACGGTAAAGAAGAAGGGCGTATTACTGATTCCAGCATTTGCCGTAGAACGAACGCAGGAGCTCTTATTTGAGCTAAATCAGCTGATCGATAAGAAAGCGATTCCACCGGTGGATATTTATTTAGACAGCCCATTAGCCATTAAGGCTTCTGAAGTGATGGATCGATATCCGGAATATTTCAATCAAAGCACACTGCACCTTATGCGGATGGGTGATGATCCATTCGGTTTTCCACGATTACATAAAACGTTGTCGCGAGATGAGTCAAAGACGATCAATGAGGCTCCAAGACCAAAAATCATCATTGCAGGTTCCGGGATGATGAACGGTGGTCGTATTTTGCATCATCTGGTGCGTTATCTTAGTTCGCCAGCGACAACGGTGTTGATTATTGGATATCAGGCACATGGAACGCTGGGTAGAAAATTGTATACCGGGGAGAAGATGGTGGATGTGTTAGGGGAGCGTATCAATGTAAAAGCGGAGATTCATTCCATTGGTGCGTATAGCGCTCATGCAGATCAGCGTCAGCTCTTGAATTGGGTCAAGGCAGCAGAGCATGCGCCATCGCATATTTACTGTACGCACGGTGAAGAGGATGCGTCAGCTGCGTTAGCAACGCGTATTACAGAAGAATTACGAATTACGGCGGACGTACCGCGTTTTGAGCAGATCTTGTCCTTATGAGTTGGTTTATTTTTGCAATGATCGGACATCTGGCGAATGCTGTTGCATTTATTATTGATAAGATTTTATTACGATCTGCATTCACAAGAAGTGCAACCTATGCAGGGATTGTTGGTGGTTTATCCTCGTTCGTCATCTTAGCGAGTCCGTTTGTGACGTCGTGGCCTGATGCTGTGTCTTGGATTATCGCACTTCTCAGTGGTGGATTGTTTATTTTAGCGCTTTGGGCATTTTTTGCGTCGCTATCTCGTGCGGATACGAGTCGTGTTGTTCCGATTGTTGGTTCCTTGATTCCGATTATCACATTGGCCGGATCATTTCTCTTTTTAGGAGAGCGTTTGAGCGACACGACGTTTATTGGCTTTGCTCTCCTTATTGTCGCGACGTTTATGTTGTCATCCGGCAGTGGCGCAGATCGACCAAGTCCTCAAACAATTTGGCTTGCTGTTACTTCTGCCTTTTTATTCGCTATCGCATCAGTTACTGCCAAAATTGTGTATGAAGCAACTGGGTTTCTTGGTGGCTTTGTCGCTACGCGTATTGGCGCAGCTGTGATGTCTATCGTAGTTTTGTGTGTATTTGATCGAGTAGCAGGACGAGAGGTCTTGAGTATTGTATTGCCAAAGAAGGCAAAAAAGACAAAACGAAAACAGCCGGGGGCAATGGCGGGCGTATTGGCGATAGTTGGCCAGAGCTTGGGGGCCGTTGGGTTTTTGTTTGTGCAATGGGCAACATCTGAAGGGAGTGCTTCTGTGGTGAATGCGATGCAGGCCATTCAATACGCACTGCTTGTTATCGTTGCCTTAGTTTTTAGTCACCGTGCTCCTGGGCTACTTGGGGAGAAATTCACCACAACATCATTGATCGTAAAGATTGTTGCCCTTGGAATCACTGCAGCGGGTATGTACCTGATCGCTTGATATGTGGAATCGAGAACATCCATTATTTTCATTTCTTATCGCGCTCTTTCTTGCTGTCTGCGCGTTTATCGGCGCCTTCCTCTTCATTGGTTGGCCTCGTGTGACGCCAAATTTGAGCTATGGGATGACGTATAGCAAGCCGTATGCAGAGGAGCTTGGTCTTGATCCGGATACGGTATTGAAAACTGCGTTGGATGATGTGAAGATTCGTCGATTTCGATTAGCGGCGTATTGGAAGCTGATTCAGCCATCACGCGACAAATGGGACTTTGCTGATTTAGATTATCAAATATCAGAGATTGGAAAACGGAACGGCAAGGTCGTTCTCGCGATTGGGGAGAAGCTCCCGCGCTGGCCTGAATGTTGGGGGCCTGATTGGTGGAAGAAGATGTCCCGAGCTGAACAACGCGTTGAGACGTTGAAGTATATTGAGGCTGTGGTTGAGCGATATAAAAACAATCCAACGATCAGTGCCTGGCAGATTGAGAATGAGCCGCACTTCGCATATGGCGACTGCCCGTCACCGGACTATTTCTTCATGCCATATGAGGGGAATTTTGTTCGTGGATTAGATCCATCCCGCCAGATATTCACTACAGATTCTGGTGAGCTCTCTTCATGGGTCACTCTCGCACCATTCGTTGACCAGCTCGGCATCAGTGTCTATCGAACGGTTCGGAATCCTACGTTTGGATCCATGAATATCCATTATTGGTTTGTCCCGCCCTATCTCTACAAGCGAAAGGCGCTGTTACTCAGGCCGTTTGGTGTGAAGGATATTTACGTGAGTGAGTTTCAGATGGAACCATGGAGCAATAAGCCGTTACCACAGACGTCCATCGATGATCAGCTGTCCAGCATGAACCTGAAACAGATGCAGGCGAACTTTTCTTTTGCTGAACGAATGGAAATTCCGAACATTGATTTTTGGGGAATTGAGTGGTGGGTCTGGATGAAACAGCACGGCCATCCAGAGTTTTTAGAGATGGCTACACAGGAGTTTGGGAAGCATCCAGCTAGATAACAGGGGGAATTGTTGGCAGAAGGTCGATTTCTTGACGGAAAGCGATTTTTTCTGTATTATCCGTCCACATCTATGGACCTGCGCAACATTGCTATCATCGCTCACGTCGACCACGGGAAAACCACGTTGGTTGATTCGTTGTTGCGACAATCAGACACATTTAAGAACAAAGTCCTTGAAGGAGAAGCTATCATGGACTCAAACCCGCTTGAACGTGAGCGTGGTATTACGATTTTATCCAAGAACGTTGCGGTCCAATATAACGGGACAAAAATCAACATTGTCGACACCCCAGGCCACGCAGACTTCGGCGGGGAGGTGGAACGTATCATGAACCTGGTTGACGGCGCCCTGTTGCTCGTTGATGCCAAGGAAGGTCCAATGCCGCAAACACGCTTCGTGTTGAAGAAAGCTATTGAGGCTGGTCACCGTATTATCGTGGTCATCAACAAGATCGACAAACCAGATGCACGACCAGATTGGGTGCTCGACAAGACCTTTGATCTTTTCGTCATGCTTGGTGCAAGCGACGCGCAGACCGATTTCCCGGTTGTCTATGCTTCCGCGAAGCAGGGAAAGGCTGGCTTGGAACCAGATCTGACAAAGATGGAGAATGTCCAACCGTTGTTCCAAACGATCGTAGATCATATTCCTGCCTCAGATTTTGATCCAAACGGCTCATTGCAGGTTTCTGTCGCCAACGTGAGCTATGACGCATATAAGGGCAAAACTGCCCTCGGACGCGTTGTTCGTGGAACGTTTAGACCTGGCCAAGTGATCTGGATTAACCGTGATGGGAAGTCTGCTCCGGCAAAGGTTACGAGCATCATGTTATTTGATGGATTTAAGAAGGTAGAAGTTGAAGAAGCGGTCGCAGGTGAAATCGTTGCATTCTGTGGTATTGAAAACATCAATATCGGTGAAACGATCACAAGTGTTGAAAATCCGGAAGCATTGCCTGTCATGCATATTGAGGAACCAACCGTTAAAATGACGTTTGGGATCAATACCTCGCCGTTTGCAGGGGAGGAAGGTCAATACACCACAACACGTAACATTAAGGAGCGTTTGGAACACGCATTGCAGAACGACGTTGCATTGAAGGTTGATCCGGGTGAGGGCTCTGATACGTTTATCGTTTCCGGTCGCGGTGAATTACATCTGTCGATTTTGATCGAAAACATGCGCCGTGAAGGGTATGAACTTCAGGTTTCCCGCCCACAGGTTATTTTCAAAGATATTGATGGGGTAAAATCCGAACCATTTGAAGAAGTGAGCATCGAAGTTCCAGAAGGAATGAGCGGTGTTGTTATCGAAAAACTCGGCAAGCGCAAGGGTGAATTGAAAGACATGAACGTTGAGAATGGCATGGCCTACATGGAATTCGTTATCCCAACTCGTGGGTTGATCGGTTTCCGCAATGAATTCATGATGGATACGCGCGGTCAGGGAATCATGAACTCCTTGTTATTGGGATACCGCCCATTTGCCGGTACCATGACAACTGCACAGCACGCCTCATTGATCTCATTCGAGAGCGGGGAGTCCAATTCATATGGCATGCAAGCAGCTCAAGAACGTGGTCAGCTCTTCATCAAACCAGGCTTGAAAGTGTACGAAGGCCAGGTTATTGGACAGAACGCGAAA
>CAZNPI010000005.1:4545-11730 GCA_964575015.1 uncultured Gammaproteobacteria bacterium | reverse complement strand
ACCAGAAGACTTGTGCGTGAACATTTGTAAGGAAAAGAAGCTTTCGAACATGCGTTCCAAGGGAGACGGTGTCGCAGAAGGCTTAGACACGCCTCGCCACATGGGCTTGGAAGAAGCTCTTGAATATATCGGTGACGATGAACTTGTGGAAGTCACGCCAAAGTCCATCCGAATCCGCAAGATCTACCTCAAAGAATTCGAACGAAAGCGCGCCGGCCAGTCAGCCAACGCCTAATGATAGAGAGAAACGGTGCCTGAAAGATGGCATCGTTTTTTTACCTAAAATACGCCATTTACTGGGTCTTACCATTGACAAAACCCCTTTTTTGTGTTATCTTAGGTCGTTAGGTACGAGATGCGCTCGTTCCAAACAATGTCCCTTCCCAGGAGGTTTCCCATGTCGCGTTCGTCGCACCGTCACAGCTCTTCGCCCCGCCACGCCTCGTCCGCGGACTTGTCCCGGACGATCGGGACCTTCACGGTCTCGTCCGCCACCAGCCCCGCGAAGGACGGGCTCGCGATGAAGGGCGTCGGGGTCCTCGGACTCGGAATCCTCGCGACGCCATTCGTGATCGCAGCCGCGCTGCTGATCGCGTACTTCGTCTTCGGTACGGTCCTCGCGATCCTCCAGTGGGGGATCCCGTTCGTCGGCAATATCCTCTTCGGGTTCCTTACCCGGTAGGGGCCCGCCCCCAGCCTCAGCCTCCGGTCGCGCACAGCTCGCGCGACCGGAAATCACCTCGAATGTTATCGGATGATGACCCTCGAGGTGATTTTATTTTATCCGTGTGATACATTCTCCGGCATCACTATGCGTCGAGAAATTGTTTTAGATATTGAAACACAGAACACTTTTCAGGATGTTGGAAGCTATAACGCCGCTTTGTTAAAGATTTCGTTGATTGGTGTCTATTTTTACGAGACAGATACCTTTGAAACGTTCCTTGAAGCTGATTTTCCAAAGCTCTGGCCACGACTGGAACGTGCTGACCGTGTTATCGGCTACAATCTCTTTGGTTTTGATTATCCATGCATGCAGACGTACTATTCCGGTGATTTCCGAAAGATCCCGACCGTGGACATTATGTTAGAGATTGAGAAGCGCATTGGGTTTAAGGTAAAGCTTGATGATGTGGCGCATGCGACCTTGGGAGTAGGGAAGAGCGGGCATGGGTTGCAGGCTGTGGAGTTTTGGAAAAACGGGGAGATTGAGAAGCTGGCAGACTATTGTTTGCAGGACGTTCGCATCACCCGAGATGTATACGAATACGCGTTGCAAAACCAAGAAGTTTTTTATACAAGTCGACAGGGACAAAAGGTGAATGTGGCTATGCCAATTCAGCCCCCGCAAGAAAATCAGAAGGTTCCAATGAACCTTTCATTAGGGTTGTAACGTTGAAGAGGAGCAACGAAGAAGATATCCACAGTGCCTGATCATTCGACACTATATCTTGTGGTATACTCGACACTCGAACCACAACATATAGATTATGTATCTTACCTCTATCAAACAACTACGAAATCGTGAAGGAGCTATTGAAGCATTTGATCCAGCGCGGCTTGAGCAGTCTATTCGGAGCGCATTTATTACTTCTGGCATTGGAGGTGCAAAGAATGAACAGATCATTTTACACCTCACAGATGAGGCGGTTGTTCGTTTAACGCTCTCAACAGATGGGCAGTCTATCCCAGACGTACAGCAGCTTCGAGACGAGGTGTATTCCGTGTTACTGGATAACAACCTACCCCTCGTTGCTTCATCGTATGCTGCAATGACAGAAGATGTTTCCCGGCCACTCCAAGCTGAACCAACGAAGAAGAGTGGTCCTCCGGTTTCTGTGCGCCGTCGTTTACCGGATGAACGACAATCCGTCACGCATAAGTTTCAGATCGGTTCGCATAAAGGCTATGTCACCGTTGGATTGTATGAAGATGGTTCGCCAGGTGAGATCTTCATTTCCATGAGTAAAGATGGAAGTACAATCTCTGGCCTTCTTGATGCGTTGGCGACCTCTGTGTCTATTGGTCTTCAGTATGGCGTCCCGTTGCGGACACTCGTTGAGAAGTTCTCTCACGTCCAATTTGATCCATCTGGTTTTACGGAAAATCCGAACATTCGTTTTGCGAAGTCTGTTGTTGACTACATCTTCCGCTGGATTTCAATGAAATTCCCAGAGGTGATGACAAAGCGTGAGGTGCAAGAAGATGAAACAGGAATGCGCGTCATTGCCTCGCCAGAGCCTGTTGCTGCTGTGAGCTCCTTGATTGGTGCATCGCCAATTCTGACAGAACGCAAAGTCTACAAACCGTTTGAATATCCGGAATACTTTGAGCTCTTCGTAAAACAGAGTCAGGCGCATTGGCTTCCAACAGAGGTTCCGATGGAAGCGGATATTTCGGATTATAAGTTTAAGTTGAAGCCGGAAGAGATCAGTTTGATCACAAATATCTTGCGATTCTTCACGCAGGGTGATCTTGAGGTGAATAACAACTACAACACTAAGCTCATCCCATTCTTCCCAAAGCCAGAGATCAAGATGATGTTAACGTCATTTGCCCAGATGGAAGGGATTCATATTTGGGCCTATTCCTATCTCAACGACTCACTCGGTCTTCCGGATGAAGAGTATTCAGCCTTCTTGAAAATCAAAGCAATGAAGGAGAAATACGACTATCTCCAGAATTTCAACGTGAATTCCATTGAGGACTTGGCACTGAACATGGCTGTCTTCGGTGGATTCATGGAAGGTGTCAGCTTGTTCTCATCCTTCGCGATTTTGATGAACTTCCCACGTCTCGGTCGTTTGAAGGGTGTAGGGCAGATTATTACTTGGAGTATTCGCGATGAAACGCTCCATAGCCTTGGCGTGTGCCAATTGTTCCGAGACCTCGTGTCAGAGAATCGCCATATTTGGACCGCTGGATTCCAGGAGAAAATTTATAACGCCTGCAAAGAAATTGTGTTGCTCGAAGATGCCTTTATCGATGCCTGTTTTAGCATGGGAGATATCTCAGGCTTGAAGGCGGATGAGGTGAAACAATACATTCGATATATTGCAGATCGTCGTTTGAATGATCTTGGACTGGATCATCTCTATAAAGTTGCTCAAAACCCATTGCAGTGGCTTGATGCAATGATTAACGCAAAAGAACACGCTAACTTCTTTGAGAATCGCGCAACAGAATACGCAAAGGGCGCGGTTATCAGCGATTGGACCTAATACAAACATCAACTGATCTTTTCTATGCCAACGTACGCAACCGTTATTGACGCATTATCAAACAATGATCTTGTCGCAGCTCGTGACATGCTCTTGCAGGAAGTATTGAACGACACAAAAACCCGAAATAGCTGGGACTCGCCGTGGTATGCGGCTGATCGAGCTATTCAAGAGAGCATTGTCTTGTCACCGGAACGAAATCAACTCATCTCCTATTTTGGTTTGGAGAATCTCCGCGATCGCTATTTCCTCAAGGATGGGGAGGGGAAGATCGTCGAGAACCCGCAAACATTTTTTGCTCGCGTGGCTACAGGCATGGCACGGGGAGAGAAAGAATTTGCGCAGGAGTTGTATGAGTTGATGAGTAAACAGTGGTTTATTCCAGGGACGCCGGTGCTGATGAATATTGGAACAAATAAAGGTCTTCCAATCTCTTGTTTCTTGAATACCGTGCCAGATACGCTCGAGGGGATCTTTGATATCTATCGAGAAAATGCGTTGCTTTCAAAGTATGGGGGAGGAATCGGAACGTGTTGGTCTCAGCTCCGTGGACAGAATGCGCCATTGAAAGCGAGCGGATTACGATCATCGGGTGTGATTCCGTTCTTGAAGATTATGGATGCTGAAACGCTCGCAATTTCCCGTAACAGCACGCGACGGGGAGCGGCTGCGGCATATCTTCAGATTGATCATCCAGACATTGAGGAGTTTTTGGAGATTCGAAAGCCGACAGGGGGAGACATTGATCGTAAGTGCATGAATATCAATCACGGTGTCGTGGTTACTGATGAGTTCATGAAAGCGGTAGAGGAAAATCGGCCCTATAAGCTCGTGGATCCGCATTATGGTCCTACGGGTAAAGAATTAGATGCTGTGACCGTCTGGCGCAAGATTTTGACCATGCGCGCAGAGTCTGGTGAGCCATACCTGTTGTTCATTGACACGGTGAATCGCGCAATGCCACAGCATCATAAAGATTTAGGATTGAAAGTTTCGCAAAGCAATTTGTGCACCGAGATCGTATTGCCAACAAATGAAGAACGAACCGCTGTTTGTTGTCTCGCGAATATCAACCTTGAACGATGGGATGATTTGAAAGATCAGATTGAGAAGGTAGCATATGCATGCGTGAAGGCATTGGATAATAATCTAGAGACATTTTGCGAGCAGGCAACATCACCGGAATTCAAGAAGGCGGTGTTCTCAGTGAAGCATGAACGCGCTATTGGGCTTGGAGTCATGGGCTACCACGGATATCTGATGGGGCACAACGTTCCATTTGAGAGTGTGAGCGCGCGGTCCATCAACAAAGAGATGTTCTCAACCATCACTAAGCACGCTCTGGCAGCATCAGAGCGATTGGGGAGAGAGCGAGGGTTACCATTGGATGGAGGAACACGACGCAACAGTTATGTGATGTCCGTTCAGCCAACAGCAAGCACAGCGTTTATCTGCGGGGAGACAACGCCATGCGTGGAATTGATCTCTGGAAATGCGTATTTGCAGAAGACCTTATCGGGGAGCTTCTTGGTTCGAAACAAATATTTGGAAGCTGTTTTACGACGCAAGAATGTTGATATGGATGAAACCTGGAAGTCGATCATCGCCGCAAAGGGGAGCGTTCAGCACCTTTCCTGTTTAACGGACGAGGAAAAGGCGGTCTTCAGAACGGGTTATGAGGTTAATATGCGAGAGGTTATTCAGCAGGCAGCGGATCGACAGCCGTATATCTGTCAGGCGCAATCATTGAATTTATTTTTCACCACTCCAATCAGCGGGAAGTACCTTCATGACGTTCACTTCTTGGCATGGAAACTTGGCGTGAAGAGCTTGTATTACCTCCGCTCATCATCGGCTATCGTAGCTGACTCGGTGAACATGCAAAGCGTGAAAAGAGATTTGGCGACCGAAGAGTGCGCGGTCTGCCAATAGACAGATACGATATCTAACAAGACACCCGAGTTGAGCGACTATTTGTTGCTTGCTCGGGTGTTCTCCGTTATCATTCTACTGATGTTCCTCGATCCAACGCGTATCGAAGATCTAAGCTATGCGGCAATTGCGCTTGGCTTATTTTTAGATGGTGCAACGATTCCGTTTACTCCTGTTGAGCTCTTTTTGGTTTTGGCTGGATACGTTTCCGCAACCGGTAATCTGAATTTTTATGTTGCATTCGCAGTGACGGTTTTTAGTAGTATGGCCGGTCATCTACTCTCGTATTCGCTGGGTTATAAGCTGGGTAATCCTTTTTTTAAGAAATATGGGAAATATCTTTTTATCCAAGAGCAGCATCTATTGTCAGCTGAAAAGCGAGTAAAGACCTTTGGGCCGGTTGCCGCAATTGTCTTTCGGTTTATTCCTGGCTTTCGTTCTATTTTGAGTATCCTGCTTGGAATTGTGAAGGTTCCAATGATCCCGTTCACGTTACTAAGTCTCGCAGGTGTATTGATTTGGAATCTAACGCTCATGCTGCTTGGATTTTATTTTGGAATCGCTTTTGCAGAGTACGCATCCCTCATTATCCCGTTCATTCTAGGGATTTGTGTGGCTGGTCTTGGTGTCTTTGCATTCTTGTCTACGATGCAGATGAAGCGAAAACGAAAGAGTCTTTTATGACATTGAGCCTGTATCACGTTATTTTTGGGTTTTCAGCGTTAGTGTATGTTTTCTTTTGGGGTTGGGGCATTTTTCACGCCTGGGCAACACCACAGGCTACGCGTATACAAAAGGCATACTGGATCATTGCGATGATCATTAATCCTAGTACGGCTGTTTGGTATTGGTACACTTGGAAGAGGTGGGCCTTCTGGACGCTGTTTACTCCGTACTTGGGTGTGTTTATTTCATTTCCGTTCGTGATTCGCTCAATGTTTAAGCGAGCGGTGGAAACGAATCTCACAGAGATTTTATTATCTTTTGGAAGCCCGAGTTTTATTGTTTTTTTAGCAACTCTCGCAATATTTCCGTTAATCCTTCGTTTTGTTGCGATCATTCATCTTGCAAGGAACACGAAATTTTCCGCAATGGATCGGAATGATTGGGTTGTTTCATTAGCAATGCCGGTATTTGGCTTTGGTGCTGGTCTCGTGTATTGTGCGGCGCATCGTCGTATTTGGGCCTTGGTCAGTCTTCTCTGGTTGCTCGTGCTTGCGATTGCGATGCACGTTCTTATTTTGAATATGATATCAGCATTTGTATGATGAATTTCATTGCAGACTGGATCGCGAATAATATTCAGCACTTTGGCTATACGGCCATCGTTGTGTTGATGGCTTTAGAGTCGGCAAACATTCCGATTCCAAGTGAGGTTACCTTGCCGTTTGCCGGATATCTCGTGTCTCAAGGGCAGCTAAATCTTCACCTTGCTTCATTCGCAGGCGCATTCGGCTGTCTTCTTGGTTCTGTGTTTTCCTATTGGCTTGGCTACCGTTTTGGACGTGAGTTTGCAGAACGGTGGGGCAAGTGGTTCTTTATCCATAAAAGTGATCTTGAGCGAGGAGATCGATGGATGGGGAAGTATGGAAATTCAATCGCATTTTTCTCCCGTCTCTTACCCGTAGTTCGTACGTTCATTTCATTTGTTGCAGGTATCTGGAAAGCGCCGTTCTGGTTGTTCGCCGTTCTCTCATTCCTCGGTTCTTGGATCTGGTCGTATGTCTTGGTGATCGTGGGGGATCAGCTGGGTCAGCATTGGGTCGTGATTCACGAGGTCGGCAAAAAATTCGATGTAGCCATCGTTCTGGTGATTATCTGCGTTGCTGGGTATTTTATCCGTCGTGAGTACTGTAAGAGGACTTGCAAGGCTGCCTAGTCCTCCATTCCCATTTCAAGAGGTGGCTCATCCATCGTTTTTTCAAGTTCCTCAAGAAGTTTTAATCCATCTGTAATCTCGTCCTCCTCTGATTCGTTGGAAAGGATAACAGGTGCAGATGCGCTTAGCTCGTCTTCTTCATCCGCGATACTG
>CAZNPI010000005.1:0-4535 GCA_964575015.1 uncultured Gammaproteobacteria bacterium | reverse complement strand
CGTCGGCTTCACCGATCACGTGCATACCAGCAGAAGCTAGTTCATCTACTGGTTCTTCTTCAAAATCTAATAGGTCGCTAAGTGGAATCGTCATATGTATTTATTCATATCAAATGCGTATACAGAAGGGAAGGGGAAAAATACTGGGTTGCATGCGAAATGTGCGCATGGCAAACTGGTATCATGAATTTCTCTATCACACTTTTTTTAGTTTTGGGTATTTTGATTCTTCTTGGACTTGTTTTGTGGATGACGCTGTTACTGAAAAAAATGCAGTCAATGCAGGGTGGGGGACAAGATCTTTCCTCATTTACTATGCTGCAGAATCAAATGGGTCAGCTGCAGAAGGATTTGGGCGATCGAATGAATGAAACGCATCAATCTGTTCGTCAGCAATTTGCGGCTTCTACAGGGATCGTCCGTGATGTTACAGAGAAGATCACACGAATGGAGGAGACGGCAAAGCAGGTGTTGGATGTGACGTCTCAGCTGCAACGATTGCAGGATATGTTAAAAAACCCAAAACAACGAGGAATTTTGGGTGAATACTATCTTGAAACATTACTTCGAAACGTATTGTCACCTGATGGGTACCAGATGCAGTATAAATTTGCAGACGGTGAAATTGTTGATGCGGTAGTCTTTATTAAGAATCAAATCGTTCCGGTGGATTCAAAGTTTAGCTTAGAAAACTATAACCGCATTCTTGATGCAGAGAATCCACTAGAGAGAGAAAAGCTTGAGAAGACATTCATTAATGATTTGAAGATGCGTGTGCAGGAAACGGCAAAATATATTCGTCCACAAGAAGGAACGATGGACTTTGCATTTATGTTTATTCCGCATGAGGCCATATATTACGATCTGCTGGTCAATAAGATTGGTGCGGTCGCTGGTGACACAGAAAGTGTCATTCAACGCGCAGCGGGCAAATATCACGTTATTATCGTATCTCCTACATCGTTCCTCGCGTACCTTCAGACGGTCCTCCAAGGATTAAAGGCGTTGCAGATTGAAGAGCAGGCAAAAGAGATCCGTTTACGTGTTGGTGACCTCGGCCGTCATCTTTCTGCCTATGATGGTTTTTTTAAGAGTCTTGGAAAGAACTTGGGCGTTACGGTAAATCAATATAACCTTGCATCAAAAGAGCTTGGAAAGATCGATAAGGACGTTTTGCGCATCGCAGGAACGTCCCCGCAGCTTGATCCGATGTTGATTGATAAGCCGTCATTGGACGAATGAAACCGTTTTTACGAAATGTCTTGATCGGGTGCTCAGTGTTTGGGCTTCTTGGCGTTGCTGCTGTTACGCAGGTTCAATTAAAATACGAATCAAAAATCCACTCATTTGATCAGGATCTTTCCCAGCTTGAAAAGGCTGATGCGATCATGGTCTTGGGGGCGGGGATAAAGCCAGACGGAACACCGTCGGACGCACTCAGGGATCGACTTTTGGTAGGAATATCCTTGTTTCAGCAGCAACGGGCAGATCGTATCCTGATCACAGGGGATGATGGAGAGTTCCGAAGAAATGAGATAAAGGCAATGAATCAGTTTTTAGTGGATAGAGGGGTCCCAGAATCCTCAATCTTGATTGATGGGCGAGGGTACAGAACCTACGAGAGCTGTAAGAACGCAGCGTCATTACATCTGCGTCGAATAGATGTCGTGACACAGAGGTTTCACATCGCTAGGGCACTGTATCTTTGCTCCAGCTTCGGTATTCAGGTTGAAGGGATAACATCAGATGTTCAGACGTATCGACAAATCATTTGGTTTTGGATACGCGATTTAGCTTCAAGTTTGAAGGCTTGGTTTGATACCACCGTGTTAGCCCCAAAATCTCCGGTGTAGGAACAATATTTTACGACGCAAGGTGTGTTGTTTTTTACTTAAAACAACCATTAAAGGATTGACAAAGAGTGTTGAAAACGTTACATAGAGCACGGGACATTCACAAAAATGGTCTAGAATGGGCCATTTCTTACACAGGAGGCGGTGAACGGATGAATAGAACGAAAGATGGTTCAGTGCTTGAAGTCAGACCTGGTTCTGTTGTGACGGTCCGAAATGTGCACGATAGAAGCGATTCCTTTGCAGGGGTTGTTATTTGGCACAGTGACATCACAGTAGCTCTACAGGTATTTCTGGGCTCTGAGTGGCCGTTTTATCCGCAAACGGTTCAAATACCGACTGCTCACTATGTCATTGTTCTAGAGCGATCGAAATTCGAAGGGATTGAAGGATTGGTCGTTCATGAGACCTCCATCCTTCAAAAGTGCTTTTCTACGTGTATCGGTATGTGTGACCACAGAAGCAAGGCAGAAAAGTGGAGGCGGATCGTGAAGGATCTGTCGCTGCGACCTGAGGTATGTAGAGTCTTGATCGGTGATTGGTTGAGGTTTGAGATTCGTCTAGCTGCCTTATCTAAGTTGAAGATTGATCAGTCTGAGCTTTTTCGGCTTAGCTATGACGGTCAAAGAGAGGTACGGACTCATGTGTATTGGATGTGTCAAAATGACCAAAAGATGCTGATGCGAATCGTAAGGCATTTCATTAACTACTCCTTCATTAGATGGATCGGTGGAGATGAGGAGGCGGCTCTTAAGAAAGAGCTAAAAGGTTTGATAGAACAGATCAAGAGCAGGCGCTTTTTCAGGTCATTGCTGAAGAGCGTGAAGGGTGACTTGGAGATCTTTGCGGAAATGATTACTGAACGAATACAGCAGTTAGAATCACTAGGCAAAAAAAAGGACTAAGGCAGTCTTGCCCTGATTTCCGAAAGGAAGTTAGGGCTCTTTATTTAAGGGCGTTCAAAAATAACACGAAAACAATTACAACGTTTTACGACGCAAGGTCTTTAAAATTTTTTTATCAAATTCAAACAAAAAAACATAGTCAAAAATTTTAACAAGTCATTTTACCTTGAAAATAGGGGTAAAAAAAGGGAATGATCCGTAAAACTAAGCTAATATTAGCCAAAATAGGGTAGGCGAGGCGTTTAAATGACCCAGGACAGATCTGAAGGGGACAGAGGACCTTTAATCCGATGGTACAAGCTCAAAATGAATACTAAAGGATGGATATATCGTTGAAAATATATTTTTCTACAATAAAAATATAAAACAAAATATTTCCTTGAAGGAATTGACGTCTGGTCACGTACTGAAACTAAATCTGTACAAATGACATCTAAGGAAAAAGACATGCGAAAAAAGAGAGTTCAAATTTTATAAAATAATTTATTATACCGATTGTCGGTACTCAATTCAGGGTCAAAATTTCATGAAAAATACGGTCGGGAATAGACACTTTTTGACCTAGTTTATGTGTCGTACAATATATCTTATGCGACATCATAACGTTAAAAATCCCCTTTTTATTGGGTTTTTTGATGATTTTCAATATTTCCCTTTATTTAGTGAATATTTTCCCTGGAATTCGTACGTCTAAATATTCGGTTGGTTTATAGCCCTTGGGCTGGGCTCTCATAAACTTCTCGTAGGTCGTTATTTGAGGCTCCAATGGTCCACCTATATCCAGGATGAGTTCATACCCAGGCTCCATGACCACAGACATCGTAGAGACCTCAGGTGACGTCAGTTTTAGATACCTGAATCTCAGGCCCTTCGCTAGGAGCGTTTTAGAGGTATCTAACCACCTATGAACCGTATTTGTTTTTGCTGCTTGATACCCAGTTGTAGCCAATTCAGATAAATCAGTTACAACGATTGGTGCTTGCGACGCATCCGTAATGCGCGATTCAGTTATAAATGATCGTACCGTAAGAGCTTCAGTCGACGAAGCAAAATCTTCTGTAACAATTCCATTGGAATCAACATGAAGAAATTGATCTTTAGAAAGAAGAATAATACTACGTTGACGTTCCACGAGTTTGAGTCGTAAAACATTTGGATAGATTTTATCCACAGTGACCTGATCAGCAAAAAGACGATCACGTATATCACGCGCCAAAATATCAGGATCAATAAAGAAGATATTCCGTTTGTCCCATGGCTTCCATTCCCCTTCATCAATGATCTTATAGGTCGTATCACTCACCTCTTCCCTGCTAATCGCTCGTATCCCCTCAATCTCTAGCTTCGTCACACTCCAGTATCGGGAAACAAAAATAAACCACACACCAGAGGCAATAACACAGCTAATCGCAAGCGTATATGCGATAAATAGATGACTGCGAGACAAGCCGGCACGCGTCTCTGCATAGGTCCCACTACGATCACAACGGTCTTCCATACTCCTATTATAGCCCACGCTTCAATCTACGTATTGTTTCAATACCCCAAGTGACCCAATACAGGGGCGATAAAACAAAATCCTGGGCATGAACATACGCCTCTTCAAAGCCTCCAAACCCTCGTTTAAACAAGGATAAACCGGCCCATGGATGGTTGACCTCAGACTCTGGAACAACACCGTAAAAATTATACAATCGACACCCTCGCCGTTTAGCTTCCTGTATAGCGTGCCACTGGATCAGATATGAGGCTGGAATCTTCTTATGAGCCTGTGTAG
>CAZNPI010000004.1:15862-17879 GCA_964575015.1 uncultured Gammaproteobacteria bacterium | reverse complement strand
TGAAACTGCGGCTGAGCCACAGGCGGAACATACGTAGCACGGACTGGAGACGGAGCAGGTGCTGGCTGGGGCGCTGAACGAGCTGTAAACGAAACGCGATCAAGCGGTTCAGGCATTTTTGGCTGAGAGAACGCACCCGAAGCAACACCTGATTTAATCTTTGGCGCCGTACGTACATCGAAACCGGTCGCAATCACTGTCACCTTAACCTCATCCTTCATCGCTTCATCGATAATCGCTCCAAAAATAACCTTCGCATTTTGATCTGCAGTCTGTGTAATCACCTTTGCCGCCTCAGACACTTCATACATCCCAAGATTTGACCCACCGGTGATCGTAAACAAGATCCCCTTTGCTCCATCAATCGAGACTTCAAGCAATGGAGAAGCTACTGCGTTCTTTGCCGCTTCAGCAGCACGATTATCTCCAGTTCCTCGACCGATACCCATCAATGCAGATCCACGATTTGCCATGATCGATCGAACATCAGCAAAATCTACGTTGATTAAACCTGGCACAGTAATAATCTCTGAAATACCCTGGACACCCTGGCGCAACACATCATCAACAATTTCAAATGCATCAATGAGTGATGTTTTGCGATCAATAATTTGCAATACACGATCGTTTGGAATAGTGATGATCGTATCAACAACATCAACCAAACGGTCATATGCGCCATCCGCAATAGTCTTGCGCTGCATCCCTTCAAATAAAAAAGGACGGGTAACAACCGCAACCGTTAACGCCCCCATCTCTTTTGCAATTTCGGCAACCTTGGGACCTGCACCCGAACCCGTTCCACCACCAAGACCGCAGGTGATGAACACCATATCGGCGCCTTTGAGCACCTCTCGAATTTCATTCTGACTCTCTTCCGCAGACTGTGCACCAATTTCTGGATCCATTCCAGCTCCCAATCCACGGGTTACTGTCTTTCCAATATGTAACTTCACTGATGCTTGAGAATAATGAAGCGCCTGAACATCCGTATTCATGGCCACAAATTCAACACCACGAATCTTGGATGCAATCATGCGGTTAATTGCTGATCCTCCGGATCCACCAATACCAACAACTTTGATTTTGGCGAATGTTTCAATCTCTGGTTTGATTTCAGCCATACGATTTGAACACAACACGTACTCACGAATAAAAAAATGAATCAAAACGGTATCTATCGAAATTATCGTACAAAATCAACCACCCTCCGTCAAGCAAAGCTCGTGAGTTGTCAATGGCGGCCTACGGAATGAAAGATTTGAATATTTTTTTGAGAGGACTTCCAATTTTACCGAGCAAGGCACCACCTTTTCCAGCCATTCCAGACATTGAAATCTGACCCGGTCCTTCATCTTTTCGCTCAGCATCAAATGCCCAGAGGACTAAACCAATAGCCGTACTAAAAGACGGATCCCGAATAAGCTCCGGCATTGGGCTTGCCACATGCATCGTGCCCAGTGCACAAGGCAATCGCAGCACCCGTTTCCCCACATCAACCATTCCAGGTAATTTTGATCCGCCTCCAGATAAAATAATTCCAGCAGGCAACATACCTTCCCGATCAATTTTTCGTAATTCAAGTTGTACTTTTTCAAAAATCTCTTCAACGCGTGCCTCGATGATATCTGCAACAAAACGAAGCGGAACCAGCTCACTCTGCTCTCCACCAAAATCTTTTAAATCAATCTCTTCTCCGCGCTTTGGCAAACTTTCTGCAAATGCCGTTCCATAAGTGCACTTAATTTGTTCTGCGGCATCTAAAGAAATACGTAATCCAATTGCGATGTCTGATGTAATATGATCTGCACCGATAGGCAATGTTACAGCTTCGACCAATTCCCCATCTTCATACACAGACATTGCTGTTGTAGCCCCACCAATCGAAAGGAGACATACACCCAGCTCTCGTTCTCGTGATGTACTGATTGCCTCTGCAACGGCTAATGGTGCGTATACTAATTGAGAGATATCAAGTCCTGTGCGGAATACCGCCTTCGTCACATTGCGCACATGA
>CAZNPI010000004.1:4910-15852 GCA_964575015.1 uncultured Gammaproteobacteria bacterium | reverse complement strand
CCATCAACCATAAAACTCCGAGGCAACACATGCAAAATTTCTTGATTCGCTGGATTGATATAGGCTCGTGCAGCTTCAAGAGCACGGGCAACATCTTCTGGACGAATATCTCCATCAGATCGCGAAACACCAATCACACCCTTTGCATTTTGGGTGGTAATACAAGTTCCTCCGATTCCGACGACCGCCTCAGACAACGGCAACCCAATCATGCGCTCAGCCTGCTCCAAACAACCGGAGATCGCACTCACCACATCATCCAACGATGTAATTGCACCTTTTGCAATCCCTCTCGATGGAGTTTCTGTTGCACCAATAATTTGTACGGATGTTTTTTTATCTGCAGATTGCGTAAGTTGACCAACCGCAATACGAATATGCGAGGTTCCGAGATCTAGTCCAACGAGAAGATGCTCTTTCATACGCGTTGAATCGCCTGATTAAAATATGGCCAGGCAATGATCAACACAACAGCTGCTGCAAAAAATGACGCAAGCAAAACCGTTGCTGCCATTAGATCTTTAATATCATGGACATATCCATGCATTCGAGGTTTTACTAGGTCGACAAGTCGCTCAATCATGCTGTTCAGCAATTCTAGCACAAGAACCGACCCTGTAGCTAGTAACATCATGACACGCTCCCAATCTCGAAGCGGAAAAATAATCGTTATGATCCCAACACCGCATGCTGCCATCAGCAATAAACGAAAACTTCGCTCTGTAGAAAATGCTAAGAGCAACCCGCTCCATGCATGGTATAGACTATCAGTAAAATGAGATCGTTGGTTCATACGACAGACAATACCTTTGTCAAAATACGCTCCTGCAACCCAAACATCTCTGCCTCTTCCTTAGCTGTAGCATGATCGTATCCAAATAAATGAAGTAAACCATGAATCACATCTCGCAATACCTCCTCACGGAGTGAAATGGATCTCTGCGTTGCTTCTCGTTGAATCACTGCTGTGTTCAAAAAGAGATCACCCCACACCTTTTCAGTGCTCTTTGCACCGGGTAATACCGCAGGAGCAAACGAAAGCACGTCCGTAGGCTTATCTTTATTGCGCCATTTCTTATTCAAGGCTGTGATCTGTCGAGAAGAAACAAATGCAACCGAAACCATCCCTATGGATCGTTTCTGAACTGCAAGACACGTCTGATGCAGCGCACGATGAATCATTTCTTCTGAAACAGTTGCGGGAAGTTTGCCGCTACATTCAACGATAATCATGGGAGTGGTGACGGTGTTACTGTTGAACTCGTAGTCGTTGCTTCCGCCTCTACCAAAGGAACTGGCTGCACAATCACACCCGTTGATGTCGCAGCCGGTTCAAACGGTAACGGCATACCAGCAACAGGCGGAGCAACCTGCGGAACGCCTTGCAGCACAAGTGAATTCAACATCATTGAATAGATCGTACGGAAGTTGATAAACGTTTGACCGTTCAAATCATATGTAAACACGAAAATCTTATCCCCCCACGGAATATACGTTGTCAACAAATCAGCACCAATAATACCTACATACCCACGCTTTGAACGATACTGTAATACCTGAGATGCTGTCACCTGCGGATGCTTTGCCAAATACCATTCAACGATAGGAGTTTTTTTCGCATTATCCTCAATCGTGAGCTGAAACTTTTCTCCATGTCCACTTATAAATGTTGCCACTGAACCATCAACATTGTCTGTAACCGTCCAAGACGTTGGCACAAACATTGTCCAACCAATGGATCCGGAAACAGCTTTAACCAATTTCGCATCGATCAAGGTTGCTGGCGCTAACCCATTTGGATTATACACATGAAACACTTCATTCCCATCCAAAAATCCATCACCGTCCGTATCAGGTAATTGCGGATTTGTAGCAAACAAAGCTTCTTCCACATCAGATAACCCATCTGAATCACTATCAAGACCAGCAGGTGGTAATTTTGGTGCTTCAGGTGCCGGTGGTGGTAGCGCAGGGACATCTGCGAACGCTTCAGCGGACGCAGCCGACTCCCCACCCTGGTTCGACGCAATGACGCGATACCGATAGGCATTTCCAGGTTCAACCGAAACATCCAAAAACGACGTGCTATTCGGAGGAAGATTCGTCAAACTCTGATACGATCCGCCACCCAATGATCGTTCAATACGAAATCCAGACTCATCCGTTGCCGTATCAGCCCAAGAGATCGCAACACTCCTTGGATTCGTTGATGTTGCAACAAGATTCGTTGGTGCATCCGGTGGCGTTGGCAGAGGTGGAGGTGGCGGCGTTACAACAACAACCGGTGTAGGTGTCGTTGTTGAAAAAAATATCCCTCGATTCACATAGACGAATGCTCCAGCCACCCCAAGAATAAAAAATGTACTCAATCCAATGATCAAGGCCATCTTACTTTTCGGCGGCTTTGTTAATCCAGACGGAGGAACCGGTTGCTGCGGCTGAGAAACACGATCAACAACACGCGCCTTCAGAGCAGCACCATAATACGCTTCTGGAATAATATGAATCTCCGGCTCCGGTTGCGGAACGGCTGGACGAACAGGAGATGGAGGAGCGACGTCTGGCATACAAAGATCTATTTCTTAGGTGGAGGGATCAAGGAATTGATCAACATCGCATAGGTTGTCCGGTACTCGTACGATGCATCACTCCCCACAGCATACGTCACTTGAAGGATAGTGTCATCGGTCGCCATATACGTTGTCAGACCGTCTGCCGATTGCATCGCATCTAGTCCATTTTTCGTCTTAAATGATTTCATTCCAGACGTCCCAATCGAACTCTCCAACCACAAAGATACGGAAAGATGTTGAGCATTCGGTGTTGCCTTTATTGTAAACGTCGTACCCGATAATGTGGAAATCGTGACGCTAGATTCCAATGCGCTTACACTCCATGCCTTTGGTATCAATACAAACCACTGATTCCATGTTTGCTTTTGCATGTGATCATCCGTAACTAGTGCAACACCTTTTGCCATCGGGCTAAACATATTCATAACCTCACTACCATCCGAGAATCCATCGCCATCCGTATCCGCCTTCATCGGATCTGTTCCGTACACAGTCTCTTCAATATTTGTCAGTGCATCACCATCCGTATCAGTCCCCTCAGCCATGGTCCGTGCTGGAACCGGAGCCATCTCTTGCACCGAAGTCGGCTGATTCAATTCCGGAAGAGGGATTGATGTACCACTTGGAGGAACCACAACGGGTTGTTCAGGCATCTGCTCAATTACCGGAGGCTGTTCAACTTGGGTTGGAACTGGCTCCGGGATATTCGCTACTGGAGGCTGAGTCGTTGCAACTGGTGCAACAGATGTCGAAGAATTCGTAAACCACATCCATGCCCCAACACCTGCACCCCCAAGAAGAACAACGATGACCGATCCGATCATCACCATCTTCCAAGGGAACGAGCCTCTTGGTTGCACCATGCGATCCATCGAAGGATTCACCGGTCGCGCAGGCACTGATGCATCCAAATCAGAAAACATATCCTCAGGCTCCTTTCCTAAACCAACGGGCGTTGAAGCAGCCGGTGACGAAGGCATTACCTGAATAGGCGGCATCACCATTGGCGGAACGACCATCGACGGCTCTGACGGAGCTACCGGGGCAACGTCTGACGGAATCGGAGGAACAATCGGAGGTATATCCGACGGAGGAGCCGTAGGAGTTGGTTCTACAGGAAGGTTAGATGGAGTGGTGTCGAACATATGGGTGATATTGGTTAAAGTTGGGTTGAGGTTGGAGACGGGATACTCTCCAATTCTTTACGATGTAAATCAGCGGCCTCACTTCTTTTGTTCAGGTCCTCCGGCTTCCATGTGGAAAGAATATCCTCCGGCACCATTTTCTGTATCTGTTCCAACTGTGCCATCAAAGCTTTTTGTTCTTGCGTAAGGCTAGTGGGCGACGGTGATTGAGTCGACCTCACACCGCTCGTCGTACCGCTCTGTACGATCGGAGTTAACGGACCAATATTTCGTGTGCGTAACAAATATAACCCCCCGATTGTTACACTGACGACGGCGATAAATATCGCGAGCCAAATAATTATAGTTCTCCACATATTGCATGCCATTCTTTACCTATATCATTCGTCTTTCGTTCATAATTAATTAAACCCTTATATCTATCTAGAATTCCGCTCTTCCCCTTCTCACCGTGATCCATCCATTCATTCACTATCTTGATTTTACCCGTTCCATCTTGACTAAACACGTCTAACCACTTCTTTGAAGGTAACGGTGGCGGATCGATCGTCATCACGCCATCATACGTAACAACATCAAAATGCAAATCTAGTGTTTGATAACTTTGATCTGGCCATTTCCAGCAATTCTTCCAATCATTGAGCACAAAATGGAACTGCTCATTCCCAGCAAACGTCCAATTATATTTCAACACCTCAGGCGAAACATCAAACTTTGCACAATACGCATTCCCAGGTTCGTTTGAGTGATAGCAGAACAAATGAGCACGTGGCGCTAACGTTAAATCCGACTGACCAGGATCATTCCACTGAACATCGTTCAGACAATTTTGGTTCCCTGCGCAGTCTGCATACTTCTTATTAGCATCATACGTAAAGGCATTTGGCACAATTAAGTGCACATCAAGGTCTGCATTCGGAACCTCTGTATTATACGGAGGAGGATTTAATTTTGCTGTTGCAAGCCCATGAGGGGCAGCCTCTGTCTTCAAATTTCCCGACCAACGCAAGCTCACAAGAGTCTCACCCTTTCCAACACGTGGTGACAATAATACCCGAGCACCGCCAGCCTTATCGCCAAGTGCTTTCTCAAATGAGGCTTGATTTGAATTAAATATTTCACTCGTAAATGACCAGTACCCACCATTCAATGACTCATCAACCGAAGCCGCCTCGTTCCAAGTCGCCTTATGACAACTTGGTCGGTTTGTTACATTCGTACAAGGATTATCCTGATAAAAATCAACCACGATGCGATATGCATTACAACCATTATGTTCGTTTAACGTGGTGAATTTAAATGCACCGTCAGCATCAGCAAAAACTTCATCCGTTTTAACACCCTTGTACATCAATGAAACGCGGGCACCCGGGATAGGCTGATTCGAATACACACCGTCAAAAACATGCCCCTGAATAATCCCCTTACCAGGGACATCCTGGCAACGATAACATCCACCAAAAAGACACGATGGCGAACATTCTGGCTTATTCACCTCAATGCTTGCGACCTGCGACCCAACACCCAAGAGCGAATTTTGAATCTCCTGCTCTGTTAGAAGAACTCCTGTTAACCCATAATCATACCCTAGTGCTGTGCACGTTAAACTCTGATCCGAAATTTTTCCATCGCACTGCTCAGGACCATTCTTCACCTTATCTCCACAATACCCACCGGACGTGGCCTGGAATTTACAGGTCTTTGCGCAAGAAAGACACATGGAGTTGTAATCAGCTACACATGTATTTTTTCCGTTTTGATCACCCTTATCACACTCCTCAATCTGCTGATCCGTATTCACAAATCCATCACCACAAACATTTTTCTTACAGGTATTCAAGCAGGATTTTGTTGGACCGTTTTCTGCACCATCATCACACTCTTCATTTGCATCCTTAATTCCATCTCCGCACATCCCAATCGGCTCACCACCGGCCCAATTCGAGCCCAGAGAGCATGCACCAGAATGACCAGGTGTACCACATGATCTAATATGCTGCGTATCTCGTTTAAATGGAATATCGTTCTTATGAAGATCATCCCAAGCTTTTTTCTCTGCTGGATCCTTGCCCTCATATTTCGGCACCACCTGCCACCCAACGCATGAAGCATACATTGAATGTCCATATACATCCGTAGCAGGCAGGCCCTTTCCAGCCGCACCACATGAACCCGCGACACCTCCACAATCATCATCTGTCTTACAAGGCTGAAGTGTATTTCCACAAATTGCATCCTGTGTAATCAACGGTTTGCCATCACATGTCTCGCCTCCATTAATTTGGCCATCTCCGCAATACGGACCCACGCCCTTACAATCAAGAGCACATGTATTCGGATTGTATTGCTTTGACCATGTTCCATTTGCCAAAGAACCTTGATCACACATTTCACCCGGTGAAAGTTTTCCATCACCACAAAAGCCATAATAATTCTGACATCCCACAGCACAATGACCATAGGTTCCGTTAAGCAATCCATCATCACACTTTTCTGAAGGCTGACATTCCCCAACAACGCCTCCACAGTCTGCGTCCGTCAAACAGCCATTACCACTCTTTTTACAGGCTTTATCAATACGACCATTTCCACACTCTGCATCAGCAATACATTGAGGATGCTGAATATCATCGATGAAACCCTGACAGTCTTTCAAATTACAGACCTGAAGCTTATGACCAGGCTTACCATTTGGAGCTGTGCATGCAAATTGCTGCGTTGAACCAACTTCACATTTTTCACCAGGATTCAGTACCCCATCACCACAGGAACCCGATTCACCGAAAGAGACGTTGCTACAAGAACCGCTATATGAATACTGCGCAGCGCTTTGGCGACAAGAACCGTTTACAACACTGTTCTTAAAATCTTTACAAACTGCACCAGGCTGTTTTCCACAATCACTTGCCACGACGCACGGCTTCCCATCAGTACCAGGATCTCCATTTTTACACGTCTGACACTTGCTCGGCTCTAACATGCAAGATCGACAAATTGAATCATTTGCAACCGATACTCCTTTTGCATCAACGTCCGTGCAAAAGAAACCGGCCATCTGTGAACCAGCAGCACATTTATACATTGCCGTTGGCAACGGTGGATACCACCAGTTATTCAGCAAGTTTTGCAAATCAGCCGGCGGCTTTACCTCGAATTCAGCACTCAACTTATAGAAGCTTGCATTCGAAATAGCTTGATACTGATACGTACGAGAAACGCCATCGCCTCCATATGAAGGACAATAGAATGTGTGATTTTTTTCACTCCAACAACTTGCCGGATCAACTGTTGGATCAACCTGGAACGTCATGACATTATTCACTGATTCCAAATATCCTCCATCACACGTCTGAACCTGCTTTGCATCACCAACCGTCCCACAGTCACTTGCAGCCTGGCATGGCGCCTTCGTTAGTGAGCACTGGCCACATGTTAAGAAATGATTCACTGGATCAACCGGAATGGTACCAATTGCCTTACCTAACTCACCAATCCATGAATTCCAATGGGAGGTTGAGAATCCAGGGATGTAGGTTCCACCAGTTGCTTTTGGATACGAACCCGTGGAGACCTTTACCGATTCCAATGACTGCGTCATAGATTGGAAGTCCGCCATGCGCTGGGTATCTCGAGCGAGTTTTGACTTCAGACTATCACAATGCAAATTGGTTTGACCAAAACGATAGCATTCCCAATCCGCAGAACAATGGACCGGCGATCCTCCATTCACCTTGTCATCAGAAAAAGGCTTTCCGTTATCCAATACACATACATTACTTTGCGCCTGTAAATTAATGTTAAACGTCAGATACTTCACCATCTGATCAAAAATATCCAATGTCTGTGGCTTTGCGTCTGGATTATGTGAGATCAAATAGATGTTTGAATAGATCGGTCCGCTTTTTGGATCTTTTCGATTGGAAGCAGCGACATATACCGTTCCCCCATCTTTCAACGCAGGATATCCATCTACAGAAATCAACTCAGGCGAACCCTTAAAGCCGCTATTTTTATACCATTCCATTGGAGACAAATGTTGCTGATTTGCAACAATACGAATACCGATACCATCCTGCTGCAATCCTTTATACGCCTCTGGTGTTGCATCCGTATCCTGCGGATACGAGAACAGATATTGTCGGAGAATCTGTTTTTGCTTATCCAAATCCGTTTGTGGAACAAGATTAATCCGCAACGCCGGCATGTCATCCTTTTGATTATTCGGCTCACCGGAGTCACGACAATACATGGTCGAAAAATGATAGGCCGGATCAAATTTTGGATTTGGAACGTTCGGATTCAGCTCAAGATCACCAATACTTGGAGAATTATCCGTGTCACGGAACGGAGCTGTTGTTAATTTTGGCCATGGATTTTCACATACTAATACCGTGACCTGCGCCGTACCCTGCGTCGCCGTACCAACGGTTGAAGGCACATTCACCGTATCCGTATCAACCTCCAATGTTGCCGTGAGGATAGACGAACCATTTTTCTGAAACGATGTTGCCGTTGTTGAATCTTGTTTTAATTTGCCACCGCCTCCTTTTACGATTCCAACGACCGTATCTTCACTTGAAGTCCAAGGTGCCCATGTCCATGAATATTCGGCGATCGGGCTTAGCGGAATCGCTACACCATTCTGAATGGATTGAGATTCTGCGGTAAAACTTCGCACCTCTGGCACCCCGCCCTCATTCACAAATAAATATGGATGAGCCTCTTTTGGAAACTGTGGTGCGCTCGTGGAATCCAGCACACTCACAACGTTCACCGCACAAACGTCTTTACCGGTTGTGAATGTCCAAGCTAGTTCTCCGAGCTTATCCGGGGTCTGATATGGATGAACCGTACCTAAAGCAGTCTTAATTCCAAGTCGCTTCGCAATATCCGCGTTATCCGTCAGTCCTCCTGATTGATCATTTGGATCACTGAGTAAAGACGAGTCACCGAGAAAACGAACAAGGTATTTTGTATCTGGCTTTAACGCATGATCTAGCGTGAAGTGAAATTCTTTCGCCGTCTATACACCATCGCGGCCAACGGGTAACAACTGGCCGGTTACGCCACCCGTACACCATTTATCAGCCAGCGCTGAATCACCCTGAAACCATGCGACGATCGTCTTCCATGCATGCTTCATCCAATTCCAAATTCCAGGCTCAACACTCGACGACAGTACGATGAGTTTTGTACCCTGAGCACAATCTTTACCAACCAATGGTTCTGATATTTCAATATTGCTCAAGACGCTCTGAATATTCATCGGCTCATTGAATACGGCCTGAATCTGAACATTGCGACAAACTCCCGTAGACCCCTGCGCAGGATATCCGATCACTGTCGGACGAGCAGAACAACAGCTATTCGCGTCTAGGCCATATCCATTTTTCACTTTCTGACAAGACTCTTCCGCAACAAATCCACACTGTAGCCCATACATTGCTGTTCCGGTCTTTCCTTCAACATCAACTGATAATTTTGAACTCATCTTCCCATCCTGATCAGGGGTATCCTCACCAACGATGTAGCCTAATTGAGCCGTATCAACCAACCCATCTCCAACCTGATTTTTGGTTAATGATTGATAGGTATCTTTAATTTTTGAACCTGGAAATGGCGTCCCATAATTCAATGCTACTGCAAGTTTATTTGAAGAATTTGAATTTGATTCACATTGCTCACCCAGCTCAAGCAATCCGTTTGTACAAAAACTTGGTGTCAACGCATCACCAACGTATGCGGAAGAAGAACCTTCAAATAGACAACTGGCGCTACACGCATCACCACCCTGTTGATTTCCATCATCACAGTCCTCCCCTGCATCTACGATTGCGTTGCCACAACACGACTGTTTTCCGTTGCCACACAAGGCAGTTCCTGTATGTAAACACGTTACAGAATTACATCCGAGTGAAACTGGTTGACCAGGGGCAGGCGCCTCGCAGACCTCTCCAGGCTCTAATACGCCATTCCCACACACGGCATATGCCATCTTCTTTGGCGTTGATCGCTCATGGAGACACTGTGAACTACAACCATCACCATCCGTGGAATTTCCATCATCGCAATCTTTTCCGTCACCTTTATAATCGGAATTTCCGCACGTTGATTTTCCAATACCGGCACCCAAATGCCGACAACTTGCTGAGCACCCACGAAAATCATGAACTGTACAAATACCCTTTGCTTTCACACATGCTGCAGCAACATTCGGATCGCTACATGGCGCTAATTCAGGAACTGGATTGACCGGAGCAGACGAACCTCCAACACATGTCGGACCAAAATCACAAGCTTCTCCAATATCAACTTTGCCATTACCACATGTTCCGAGAGCATCAACCGTTTTCACCGGCTTCCACAAACAAGAAGACGCATCACACAGAGCAGGACCATTTCCAACACCAGGCTCGCACTCTTCACCCGCATTTGCTCCAAAAGTTAACAGCTGACAGTCATCACCCCAAATCGTCTTATTCGTACCCTTGTCACAATAATGAATATCTGTTGTTTCGATCACTCCGTTTCCACAAACGGACACTTTTCCATATTGGCCAATAGAACCCGTAGCCAAACACTTTCCACTGCATCCAATAAAATCACTTCCCTTTGTATCAATGAGAGCATTTGCAATCTTATAATAATCAGCAACGATTGGCTTTTCCGTACTCCATTGCGCTGAAGTTGACTGAATCAATGGCTGACCACTTGCCGAACATTCATCAGGTTTTCCAATTGGCGTCGCAATAAACACCTGTCGTGCGCCAACAACAGTTTCATATTTTTCAGGAGGTGTAATATCAATCTTTTCTGCTGCACAAAATGCTCCATCCTTTTCTAGCTTCACTCTAAATGTCCAAGCGAAACCATCCTTATGATTCAAACCAGCCATCGGAACGCTATTCGCGCCCTTGATTCCACCATTTGGACCACCCTTCAGCAACACGCGATAAAACGCTCCTGGCGTTAATAACAACACCTGTTTTCCATTCACAACTTGAACCGCACTGATTGTCACGAGTCGCGTATCATCAGGAACCAACGAACCCCACGGCTTGATCAAATTGACACTATTTGCACCAAGCTGAAGTGGCGGGAGCAGCTCTGCTTCAACACAGTTCTCATTCGCACACTGTTGAACAACAACATTTCCTGGGGTTTTTACACTTTGCTCATTCAACCTATCGCTGAAACGAGCCCAGATCAATCCGTTCATGCAAG
>CAZNPI010000004.1:0-4810 GCA_964575015.1 uncultured Gammaproteobacteria bacterium | reverse complement strand
CTTTGCTCATTCAACCTATCGCTGAAACGAGCCCAGATCAATCCGTTCATGCAAGCCTGATCACAGTTTGGACCATAAGCCTCAACAACCGGAGGAACAAAATTGATAAATAAATCCGCAATGCCAGCACTTACCAAATTATTCACAATACTTGCGCTGAGCTTGACCGGAACATCACCAGTTTCACTCACGCCCTTCCAAATCTGTTCACATTGACCGGTTGGATGATTTGCATCATTAACCATTTCGGCACGACCGTCACCACCATTCCCCCACGCCCAGCTAAATTGTTTACATTCAAGAACAATACAAGCATCACCAGCATAGATCGGTACCGCGTGATACGTCTCGTTCTCTATGCCGTGCATGTAAAACGGATTTGGAATCACGTTAATAGATCCAACTTTTGATGTTTCGTTTGAGTTTTTGGTTTTAAATTTAAAACAGTATCCAATGCTCTTTCCTGCAGGACCGATTCCACAGCTCTTCATCACATCCATCTGTGCACCACCCGGACCATCACTTGCGATACCGGTTAATACATTCACAAGATACGTCGTATTAACACTCAACGTTGCATTTCCAGGAACGCGCTGAAGTTTTACAACTTGTTGCGTATTGTTATCCTCAAGTTCGAGAACAGCTTCAAATGGAACTTTTTCAGTTGTCTTACACGTATCGTCACCGCATTTCAAGAATTCAAAATTTGCTGCCACAACGGTTGACGGCTTCAACATCTTTGTAAAGCGCATCACAACAGCAGCATCTACAGGAACCTGATCTCCACCTTGGCGATTCAGCCACGGTGATGGGGATGGGGTCTTCTTCGGAGAACAATCCTCAACCACGCGTGGCGCGACCGGAATTAATCCGGTGGATGTTTGCCAGGCATACTCTGCTGTATCGGACTTTGCACCACAGACACCACCCGGAGCCGTACATTCACCGGTCGGACAGCATACAGCCTTCGGTCCACAAATTTGTGGCGCTTCATTACAATTTCGAACTTGAAACAATACCTTGTTTGATTCTTGACCAGAGGCCTTTATCGACAATGGACCCGTCACCGCCTGCGAAGGAACGGTCGTGTGTACTACCTGATTTCCAAAATCATTATTCACAACCGCTGCCTGCTGAGTACTAAATGTGACGGATGGCATTGAAAAACCGAACGCATCACCCACCAGTGTCACTGGCGTTCCCTTTGGACCAATGGCAGGAATCACTGCACAAATGCCTGGCCCAACCGGAAGCTTCGAATCAATCGTAAATGGAAGACTGTTTGATTCCTTAGAATCTGAACGCTTCACCTTCACCTGGAACATTCCATCCTGCGTCGCTGCTTTATTCACATAACTCGTCGGCACCTTCACGATCACTGTCGTGTCTGTCCAATATCCATCTGCACACTGTTGAGGAAATGAAACATCACCATACGCAACACCATCGATACCGCCGGTAAACACAACCTGACCGATGGAGAATCCAAAATTTTGCCCCTGCAACGTGATGTACGTTTGTTGCGCGCCAACAGCAGGATCAATGAGTTGCAACACAGGCGCCGCACCAAGATTTTTATCCTGTACCGTGTAACTAACCGGATTACTCGTGCCACCATCCGTCTTAATGCTGACCGGATATGGAGCGCTATTCACAACAGGAATCGTCATCGTCACCTTCGCATCCGTCCAGTTCCCCTTCGTTGGCGATACAACGGTGTCCCCAAACAAAACAGTTTTTGCGGTAGTACCAAACCCCTGACCAATAATGCCAGCTTGGCTACCGACGACACCAGCGTTCGGAGACACACCACAAACACCAGGATGCTCTGAATTATCAACAACGAAATTTGGAATCTGCGGACCCAATAAATCGTTGGTCGCGTCCGTCAGTTTACTCGATCCATTTTGGATCATTAATGGACCTGAAGCAGCACCAACTGGAACAGCTACAATCACCTGGCTTGAACTCCATGTTTGAATATTTGCATCTACACAAACCTGTGGCGCAACCGCAACCTTATCATCGGCAGGACCCGCTGCACCCAAAAACGTAACTGTTCCGGCAGAAGTACCAAAATTCACACCTTTGATCGTCACAAACGTTCCAGGTTTTCCATTCACCGGTGCAACACTTTGAATTAATGGTTTTTCAGCGCATTGTCCATTGATACAAAATCCAGAAGAACAGTCTGCATTCTTCGTACAAACCGCACCGACACATGATCCACAATATTCCTGGCTATTCACATCACCACCACAATCAATTCCGGTTTCGCCGAGATCTGCATCCTGTTTTGCGTTAAAACAATGCTCTGGACGTACCACCACAGAGATATTCGAACTCTTCCCCGTATTCGTATCAATATCTGCTGCAGTTGCCGACAGCGTATGTGCACCCAATGCAGCCCCCGCCGTATCCCAAGAAATCTTTGAAGCAAAGGATAGTGGCGTATTTCCTACAGGTGTATCAATACCGATGGATGAGACACCATCAAAATACTGAATCGTTGCAATCCCGCCATCATCAGAAGCACTTGCTTGAACGTCTTGGAGGAAATTCTGCTGAACCTTCATCCCATCGGTTGGATACGTCACGCTCACCTGAGGTGGCTGCGTATCAACAACATTTCCTGTATGGAAAGCCCCGTCACAAATATATCCAAATGCGTTACAGGTAACCGTCTGTCCTTGCGTAGACTTCAATGAAGTTCCGACCTTAACGATAAAATCCGAATCCCCGTCAAAACATTTCTTATCTCCATTTGGCGCTGGACATGCATCACTCGGTGTAAACAACACAACGGATCCTGCTACATCAATCGTTCCACCAACGGTCGTTCCACCAACCTTGCTAACTAAAATCGCTTTTGCTGTGTTTGGATCAACCGCTTTATTAAACACGATTTTTACCTGAACATTCTTAATCAATACATTTCCGGACGGGGTAAATGAAACAACGTGGAATGATTGCGCGCCGCCACCCCCACCAAATCCTCCACCTCCGCTACCTCCTCCGGTCCCGACCCCTCCACCCTCCTGGGTCGCGACAAGCAAATTATTGAGTACGTATCGCGTAATAGCCCAGGACGATAAAATGATAATCAATCCGACAATTGCATTAAAAATAATCTTCTTCGCTTTATCTATCTTGCCCGCATCCCCACCAGAGGTCATGTATAAAAAGCCCGCGTAGATCAACAAGACCACCAGAATAACCCCGATCAAACCGAGCGCTACATTGATCACATTCACCGCGATCACACGCGGATCTGTGCTTGGCAGCTTAACCACCTGCCCAACAGCCTGTAAGCCTTCTGCAACCTGCTGCGCAGACGCAACAAGCGGAACAGATCCGACCCCTAGGACCGAAGCGGTACACGCACAAGCAATGAGAAAACGTTTGAAGTTCATGGTTTTGGATGAAGAGATGTCTTACAGGCCTCCTTCTGTTTATCTTCAAAATTACAGCAGTTTGGGCTCGCGGCAGTTTTATTTTTTCCACACTCTGCAGCAGGGTTGAAGCAATTTTGATAAATATTTTGCACGCCGGAAAAAATATACGGATCGTAATAATTATTCAGATCCATCGTTGCGCCAGACGGAAGATATGCTCGATGTGAAATCTGAATTGCCGCACGTGTTGCAATCTCATTCTTATTCGGATCAATCTCTACTCCACCAGCATTTAACAATTTCATACTATCTGTCCACCAAAACGTATCCGGATCTGTTTCATTTTTTCCATGTGCATCGATTTTTGCGTTATCAGTCGTAACAGTTGAAGCTTGCAAGATGGAATCGAATTTCACTAAAACCATCTGATCAAGAGCGACATTCGAATTCTCTAACAACAATGGATCAGATGCGGGAATCGTACTTTTGATAATTGGCGGGGCTAGATTAATCTCACCCGTTACCTTAAACGCATACGATGCATTATCTGGCGGATTCCCCATTGGGCCTTGTGCGATTCCATCACCATTTCCATCAAATGAATTTGCAGCCACGTCAACAACACCGTCGTACCCATTCTGCGTCCACTCAGCCTGCGCGTTTGGAGGATTATTCTTCGGATCCAATTTCGCAGCCTTGATGAGCACCGAGATTGGCTGTGAGGCCGGCAAACAGAAGATCTGCTTATTGCATGAATTCATACCGCAAGAATCATCCGGTATAAACTCGATCGTTTGATACTGATTTGAAATTTTAAATTCACCAGAAACCAGTTTTTGATTATCACCTGTACCGGAAAAAACCTGAATGTTCTGAAATGTATCCGACTTTCCGGTTGTTGCCGTTGGATCAACGGCCTCATTAAACGTCATCTGAACGATAATATTTCGAGCATACTCTCCACCGGCCTGAGGAATTGCGGAAAGCAGCTTTGGTGGCGTGAGATCAATAACCGTGGACGTTTCAAACTGCCAGTAATACCCTTTTCCAAATGCACCGCTAAATGCAGGTTCATTATTTTTCATTTTCAAAATGCCACCAACTCCCCCAGCCAACGTAACTGTATAGTTCACCTTTTCACTTGCGCTTCCCAAACCTGGAGGGAATTTTGGTTTAAAAACATACGTCTTAAAATCAATGGTCTTTGCACGAACCTCTGTTCCTGCCAATGCTGCATTCGGTCCCGCACCGGAACGATAAATCTTCACATTTGCTGTATTGAGTTTTTCTGCCGTATTACTCGTTGCCAATGTCCAACCCTCAATAATTGATTCCGGCTTAATCGGTTCTTTAAACGTCACAATGATTCCTGTATTGCGAACAATACCCGTACTATTTGGAGCCGGGTATACAGA
>CAZNPI010000003.1:239-18589 GCA_964575015.1 uncultured Gammaproteobacteria bacterium | reverse complement strand
GTAAACTTTTTTAGGGATATTAAATTGGAAAACGGAAAGGCTTTTACTGTTAATCAAGATGGTCCAGCATCTTTTTACATGGCAAACTGGGGAGGTAAAAATGGACCAACGGAAAAGCCGTTATCAATGAATATTAATGGTGACCTATTTCTTAGTTCATTGGATCCCTATGATAAGACAGGTACTAGAGGCCGTGTTCAAGCTGAAGAATTTTGTCTCAACCCAGGTGCGGATGCTGACTGTATTACTGCTGCCAAAGGTTGGCCATCCGGTAACAGCGGTCTCTATGTTCAAAAAATCGGTGATGCGATGACTGGTCCTCTTTCCATTGTTACTCCATCTTTTGGTATTGATGTTTCCGGTGGAACGTATGGTGGAAATTTCTCCGGTAAGAGCTGGGGAGTTGAGGCTGTTTCGGATAACTTCGGTGTGTATGCTCACATGAATACAGTAGGAAAGGGAACTGCTGTTTGGGGTACGAATGGGAAGACGGGTGGGCTTTTTGATGGGACTAGAGTTGGTGTTACAGCAACGGGTGGAATCTTCGGTGTAGAAGCGATTACATCCGGAATGGGAACTGCGGTTGGTGGTTCAGGAGGATACACCGGTGGCTCATTCAGCGGTACAAATGTTGGTGGTGCCTTTCAGGGATCAGACGTGGGTGTTGTTTCATACGTAGATAGCGTTGCTGGAGATGCTGGTGTTTTTAACAATACGAATAGTGGTATCTCAACTCAAATTTCCGGTGGTCATTACGGAGTTTATTCAAATGGTACAATCCGCACTTCAAAAGATATCGTCGCTGATGGCTCCATTCATGCTCCAAAGATGATCGGTCTCGGTACATGCGTCACGACCGCATATGTTGCGGATGGGTCGCTGCTCGCATGTCCTGCCACAAACCCAATCATGAACGGAATACAACGTGGAACAGTGGCACCGAATATTGGGAAGATGCAGTTGTACTGCTGCAATCTCTAATAAAAGAATTTCAAGAAACTAGCCGACAATCTGTTGGCTAGTTTTTTTAGTTATATTTTTGGCTTCAATCTTGATTAAAGTTTTTTTCTATTGTATAAGTCAGGTAGAGAGTAATATGATTGAAAACACATTTGAACCATTGTCACTGGAAGAAGAAATGATGATCCTATCAATGGATACTCCTGCATTCACTAAGACACGAGAATATTTGAAACCGCTCATTGAGCAGGTTGTTCAGCATCATCTTCCAAAAGCTCGACAGGCGGAGACGATTGATTTGCTGATTGCTGATGTGGCAATTGCGGCTGAGTGTTTTTGTGAAAAATATTCTTTATCTAATGCACCGTACAAATTTTCAACATATTTTACTTGGTATATTGAACAAAGGGTGAATAGAAAATAAAAGAGGCGCCCTCGGTATTTTGAGTGGCGCCTTTGAGCGTGCTTGATCGGCCCTCCTAGTCCGTCAAGCCGATCTTCCGGAAGAACTTCCCGAGCCAGGACCCCTCACGAGAGTCGTTGGTCTTGTTGCGGTTGCGCTCCCGAAGGTGTCCAGAGCCCGCAGCGTGGTCGCGTGCATCGTGCCACGCCTGCCTGGTGCTTTTCTCGCTCGATCCAGTGTCTCGAGCCGCGTCTTTCGACCGATATCTCGACATCGTGGCTTCTCCGTTGTTTGCTCTTGTCTCGACCAGGACGCTAATTGGTTCCCCAATTAACTTTGCATAGCCGTTCACAGGAGCAGAGATCCTTTTGCACGTTAATTTATATTATAAAAAATGTCAATATTAAAGACATTTTGATGATTGAGCTAAAATTAGTTTAAAACCACTTCTTCTTTCCAAAATAAGCCGTCATCCCAATTCCTGCGATGATCAGGATTGCCATGATTTTATAAAATCCGAATGGATCGTCTCTGAATGGAACGCTGCCGGTCTCCATTCCAAAGATTGATGTGATAAGCGTGAGCGTAATTGGGAGTACGGAAAGAAAAGTCAGCATCTTGATAACGTCATTTGTTCGATTATCAATGAGAGATCCGTGTGTTTGGTGGAGCGCGTTGATCGTATCATTTTGTAATTCGATGGAATCCCAAATTTCTTTCGTGTGTTGAACGAGTTCGCTGACGAATATTTTGGATTCTTTATCTGGAGTTCGTTGTGGAGAGCGTATGAGCTCTTCAATAACCTTCACGTGAGCATGCATCGCCTTTCTGAAATTTACAATATTGATCTTAATACGTAAGATTTCCATAATAACTCGTCGCTGGTTTGTCTCGTAAAGATCTTTTTCAATTTCATCTATATCCGCTGAGATATGTGAAACCATCGGAAAGAGGGATTCGTAGATTTTCTCTAAAGTCCACAAAAGGAGGTGCATTACATTTGTTCCGAAGGTTTCCTTGCGTGCTAATCCATCACGTTTACAATGATCGAAAATTTCTTCCAAGGCAAGAAAGGGTGCATTTGTAACTGTGACAAGGATGTTGTCTTGAATGAAAAAATCAACTTCAACCGTGCTGATGGTCTTTGTTTTTCGATCAAACACTGGAAAGATCAAAATCATGAACACGTATCCTAACTCCGTGCGTTCAACAAGTTTATGGCGTTGAAGTGGAGGAAGTGTATCTCGTAAATCAATGGGATGAAAATGAAATCTTCGTCGGAGATATTCAATATCTTGCGGAAGATTCCGGGAAACGTGAATCCATTCCATTGACTCATGAACAAGGTTCTGACGAACCGCTTGGCGAGCAGACATGACGATAGTATAGCATGCTATACTACATGCATGGCTGACCTTCATCCAGAAATTCTTGAAACACCTCCGGTTCCGCAAGAACAACTGGAGGATGTATTGTCACCGTTTGAGGTTGAAGAGGCGTCAGAGGTTCTTGAATCTTCAAAAGAGCATTTTTTAGAGGAGGTTCCGGTTGAGCGTGCGGTTGCTCCAGTTATTGAGCGTGCTCCAGCCCGCGTATCTGCACCTGTTGTCGTTGCAGCTCCAAAAGACGAGCTGTTGCTTCGTATTGAAAAAATCTTGGAAGAAGATTTAGGTGATTTATACACGAAGCTTCCTCCGACTGCGCAGCCTCTGTTTAAGCAAAAAGGGGAGGAGGCCTCACTTGAAATCGCAGGAATGGTGAAGAGCCTTTCGTTAAAAGTAAAACGAGCGCTTGAGCTGGTTCGAAAATGGCTCCTGACGATTCCGGGCGTTAATAAATTCTTCTTGGAACAGCAGGCAAAGATCAAGATTGATAAGATTCAGGAATTGATTAACGCTCGCAAAGAAGAACTCTCACATCGACCATGAATACTGCATTTGCCCAAGGATTTGATGAGATTGCACAGCCTTCACCGTTGGACGGATTCTCCATAGGCTCTTTTTTAAGTGATCCTGTCGTCTTGCTTGTCCTGTTTCTCCTGAGCATCGGCATTGTCTTCTTTGTCGCAATATCCGTGATTCGTTCCGTATATTTGCGCCGTGGTCGAACCTCAACAGCATTTGCGATGAAGGTGTTGCTTGTGCGTGTACCAAAGGAGGTGCGGAAAGAGGATATTGAACAGAATAAGTCGACCCAACAAATTCAAGAGTTGATTTCTGTGATGGAAACAATTTTTGCGACATTGGGAGCATTGAGTCCGCAAAAAGGTTTTGGCGCTTGGCTCAAAGGACGCGAAGACCATTTTTCATTTGAAATTGTTTCGCATAAAAATAAGATTTCATTTTATGTTGCTGTTCCGGGTCATCAACGAGAATTTATCGAGCAGCAGATCCATGCACAGTATCCAAATGCGAGTATTGATGAGATTCCGGATTACAACATGTTTTCAGCCACGGGTGTGGTGATCGGAAGTTATTTGAAATTTCGTCGACCGTCCGCATTCCCTGTAAAGACGTATCGGAAATTGGAATCTGATCCGTTAAATTCATTAACAAATGCGTTGTCAAAATTAGAAGCGGGTGATGGTGCCGCCGTGCAATTCGTGGTGCGGAGCGCGCATGGTGATTGGCGAAAGAACGGAATTCGAATTGCGAAAGCGATGCAGCAAGGAAAAAAATTAAAGGATGTGGAAGGTGGTCAGATTTTGAAATCAATTGGTCATGAAGTTGGTAAGGCAATGAGCTCGTCAAAGCCGGGTGAGAAGAAGGTAGATGAGCCGTATAAGTTATCTCCGTTAGAAGAAGAGATGGTGAAGGGTTTGGAGGAAAAGGCGTCGAAAGCCGGATTAGATGTCAATATTCGCATCGTTGTTTCAGCAGAAAAACCAGAAAATGCAAAACGGTATTTGAATGATATCTTAGGTTCCTTCGGTCAATACAACGTCTACGAATACGGAAATTCATTCATGACCGCGGTGCCAACGTTTAAATCTGGAATGATTCATCATTTCATTTATCGTCATTTTGATGAGCGGTATCGATTGACGATGAATTCGGAAGAGTTAGCCTCTGTATTTCATCTTCCACTTCCTTCAACAGAAACACCAAAGATTAATTGGCTTCTTTCACGTTCGGCACTGCCTCCAACAAATTTGCCGACAGAAGGAATTGTGTTAGGTCTTTCTGAATATCGTGGACACAAGTTTGATATTCGAATGAAGGCAGAAGATCGCCGCCGTCACATGTACATTATCGGTGGATCTGGAGTTGGAAAAACAGAATTTCAAAAATCATTGGTGCGGCAAGATATTCTGGCCGGTCATGGTGTTTGTGTGATTGATCCGCATGGTGAATTTGCGGAAGACTGTTTAGCGTTTGTTCCGAAAGAACGTGCAGATGATGTGATTTATTTTAATCCATCAGATGTGGATCGACCGATGGGATTGAACTTGTTGGAATATGATCCAGCGTATCCGGAACAACGGACGTTTGTGATCAATGAGGTGTTGAAGATTTTTGATAAATTGTATGATTTGAAAGCAACGGGCGGACCAATGTTTGAGCAATACATGCGCAATGCCATGATTTTGATCATGGATGATCCGGATTCTGGTTCGACGCTCATGGAAATTCCGAAAGTGCTGTCTGATGAGGATTTTAGAGCGTACAAATTATCAAAATGCAAAACGCAAGTTGTCAAAGATTTTTGGCAGAAAGAAGCACAGAAGGCCGGCGGTGAAGCTTCCCTTGCGAACATGGTGCCGTACATCACCTCAAAGCTGACACCGTTTATTACGAATGATGTGATGCGACCAATTATTGGTCAGCAGAAGAGTGCGTTTAACGTTCGTGAGGCGATGGACAGCAAGAAGATTTTGATTCTCAATTTGAGCAAAGGAAAGCTTGGTGATCTGAACGCCTATTTAATCGGTATGGTGTTGGTTGGCAAGATCTTAATGGCGGCATTATCACGAAGCGATATGGACCGTGAAGAGCGTCAAGATTTTTATCTGTATATTGATGAGTTCCAAAACTTTTTGACAGATTCTATTTCCGCGATCTTATCTGAAGCGAGAAAGTATGGGTTGGATCTGATCATTGCTCATCAATACATTGGTCAGTTAACGAAAAATAATGATACCCAGATTCGAGATGCTATTTTCGGTAATGTTGGAACAAAGGTGACATTCCGTGTCGGACCTGATGATGCGGAATTTCTCGCAAAAGAATATGCCCCAGTATTTAGTGAATTCGACTTGGTGAATGTTGAGGGTGGTACAGCGCTTGTTCGATTATTGATTGATAATACTGCGTCACGTCCATTCAATATGCACGTTCAGTATGCGCCACGCGCAGGAACAAAAGAGAAAGAGTTGGCAAATATGATTCGGGAATTGTCTCGATATAAGTATGGTCGAAAGCGTGAATTGATTGAGGCAGAGATTATTGAACGTCAACGAGCGCAGGATGATATTGCATTATTTGGCGACGAAGAAGGCGCTGGCGTATGATATACTTTTGAGTGAGATTGAACGAAAAAATACAAATACAATGAAACATCACGAAGAAGAATTTGAGGAGGAGCGATCTGCGCTTACCGGTTCAGAAACGAAAACTGCGATGGTGAAACGGTTAATTTTAAATTTGCGACAGGGTTTGGATTGTTTAGAACGATTGCTGACGGATGAGGCTGAAGGAGTTGATGTGGAACAGCTGATTGAGCGATTGCAAACGACGCAAGGTGAGCTCATTGGTCCATCTGGAGGCGGACGAGTCGTTGAGGGCGTATTTGATGGCGAGCACATGATCGGTTCTGATGGCAAACAATATGCGGTCGCCCCAAACTATGCGTCAAAGTCCAAACTGGTTGAAGGCGATATCATGAAGTTGACGATTCAAGCAAATGGCTCGTTCATGTATAAGCAGATTGGTCCGATTGAGCGAACGCGTGCGGTTGGAACTCTCGTCAAAGATGAATTAACGAATGATTGGAAGGTGCTGGCCCTTGGAAGAAAGTTTGCTGTTCTGCCAGCTGCGGTTTCGTATTATAAGGGGGAGGTTGGGGATGAAATCGTCATTTTAATCCCAGAATCCGAGCCTTCGAAGTGGGCAGCAGTTGAAAATATTATCCACGGTCAATAGCCTTTGCCAGGCCGGTTTTCGTCCGTTATACTCGGTTGACTATGGCAACATTGAGCCGCGTATATCGTCCACAGACATTTGCAGAGGTAACGGGTCAGGATCCTATTAAGGAGACGTTACGGCTTGAGGTACAGACCGGAAAACTGGGTCATGCCTATTTTTTTGCTGGTCCACGAGGTGTTGGAAAAACAACAACGGCTCGAATTTTTGCAAAGGCATTGAACTGTTTGAATGGAACAGATGGTGAACCGTGCAATGCGTGTGAAGCATGTGTCGAGATGAATGCAGGTCGTGCACTGGATGTGATTGAAATGGATGCCGCATCCAATACTGGCGTTGATAATGTTCGAGAGGCGATTGTAGAGCACGTTCGTTTCACCCCGTCATCACGAAAATATAAGGTCTATATTTTAGATGAGGCGCATATGCTTTCGACAAGTGCGTGGAATGCTTTGCTGAAGACGATCGAAGAACCACCTGCGTATGCAATTTTTATTCTCGTCACAACAGAAGTTCATAAAGTTCCGGCAACTATTTTAAGTCGTTGTCAGCGTTTTGATTTTAAGCGAATTTCAGAATCGGATTTAACAGCGCGCCTGCATACGTTGATTCAGCATGAGGAAATTCAGGTAGCTCCTGAAGTCGTCTCTTTGATTGTTTCGAAATCTGACGGTTGCGCACGTGATGCTGAAAGCATCTTAGGTCAGCTCATTTCATTGGGTGAAAAAAATATCACTGGTGATATCGCCAGCATCGTGTTGCCGCTTTCCCGTCTCCCGCTTGCTGCGAATATTTTAGCTGCTTGTTCTCGTCGTGAACTTGGCCCGGCACTGCAGTTGGTGCGTGAATTTGAGGAGCAGGGAATTGCGCTATTGCCGTTATTTGATGATGTGATTTACGCCATTCGTCGCTTGTTGCTAGCGGCAGAATCGAGTGATGAACAGCAAAAGCTTGCGCGAGGTGATGAGGGCGAGCGCGCATTGGCAGCATTGGTTCATGTATTTCAGTCTGCTGAACTGAGTGAAATGGCGCTACTCTGCATGGAGCGTCGCAAGGATGCAAAGCAGGGTGCAGATGTGCGATTTTGTCTTGAGCTTTCAGTGACTGCGATCTCGTTAAGCTTACTTCCGCATGCGTCATCAGTAGCGCAGCCATCTATGCCCGTGGTTCAGCCCCCTGTTCCGCAGCGCGTTGATCCTGTGAAAACTGTTCCTCCGGTTACACCACCATCAACTCCGGTGCAACCGGTTGTTGAAGCATCTCAAGCTCAAGAGGAGAAGGTTGTTCCTGTTACGGATGAACATCCCGTTGTTCGCTTGATCGAAGTTCAACAAAAGTGGCAAGCATTGATTCGACTCGTTGATGAACGAAGTCCTTCATTAACGTTTGTGTTAAAAATTAGTAAACCGATTGAGGTGCGTGGTTCATTGGTTGTGATTCGTTTTCAATATGCATTTCATCGTGACAAGGTCGCAGAAGACCTGAAAGCGCGACGGATTGTTGAAGAATGCCTGTCCGAAGTTCATGGTGTGCCGGGATTACGTATTGAAGGGGTGGTTGGGTTAGAAACTGAAATACCACAAGAAGGTCAATCACGTGACATGGTAACGAATATCTTGAAAGCATTTGAAGGGCAGTTCGTGGAGGGCTCGATAGATGAGCCAACTCCCGGACCGGCAACTGTTTAAAATGGTGCGTTTGGTGGTGGGGTGAACGCAATTGGCGTTGATGGATCAAATGCTGGTGCGGTTTGTGCCGGTTGTCCGATTTGCGCCATGGTGTCTGGAGGTGGTGTTCCGAACTGCGATTTCTTCGTGAGATTTTTGAACGAAGCGCGTGAATCATCAAAGAATAAACTCACGACACCGGTTGGACCATTACGATGTTTGGCAACATGAATTTCTGCCATGTTGCGTTCATCCGGTGATAGGTCTTCTGTTCGATAGTTTTTATCCGCAGCTTTTCGATAGATGAACAAGACGATATCAGCATCCTGTTCGATGGAACCTGATTCGCGTAAGTGTGCCAGTTTTGGAATAGCTGGTTTTTGTAATTCAACAGCACGCGCCAACTGTGACAGTGCGATTACTGGAATATTCAATTCACGCGCAATAGATTTTAGACCACGTGTAATTTCGGCGACCTCTTGTGTTCGGTTATCTGAATTTCCTCCGCCACGGGATTCCATGAGCTGCAAGTAATCGATCACGACCATGCCAAGCCCTTTTTCCATTTGGAGTCGTCGTGCTTTTGTTCGAATTTCCATGATATTCGCAGACGCAGAATCATCGATGTAGATTGGTGCCTCTGAGAGCACGCCGAGTGCGTGACCGATACGGGAGAAGTCGTCATTCGCACCGGAGTCTGTGAGCCGACCCGTACGCATACTCCACAGATTGACGTTTGCTTCTGCGCACAACATGCGGTCAACGAGTTGCTCCTTGCTCATTTCTAAAGAAAAGACACCGACCGGAACTTTACTTCGAACTGCAGCATTGCGCGCAATATCGAGAGCAAATGATGTTTTTCCGCATGCTGGACGTGCAGCCAGAATAATCAGATCGCTTTTTTGTAATCCGCCTAACAGGTTGTCGAGATCGGTATAGCCCGTTGCAACGCCGCGAAGTTTTCCTTTTTCTTTATGCAATTCATCAATACGCTCAAATGCGGTATCAAGAATGTCTTGAATGGGCGTGAAGCTTGCTTTGAGAAATTTTTGTGAAACGTTAAATAGTTTTTGTTCCGCATCATCCAGTAGCTGCTCGATATCTTCTGCCTGATCATACCCGAGGGCGGTGATGTCTGCTGCGGCATTGATCAATCGTCGAAGCGTTGCTTTTTTTTGAACGATTTGTGCGTAATGTAAAACGTGACTTGATGTTGGAACGCAGTTGGAAAGTTGGATGAGATACGCGCGTCCTCCGATGCGTTCGAGCTCTCCTTTTTCCTGGAGACGATTTGAAAGTGAAAGAAGGTCAATCGGTTCGTGCTTGCGAAATAGGTCAACGATGGATTCAAAAATTTGACGGTGTTTCTCAGAATAGAAATCCGCGGTGTCTACTTGGTCACCGACGCGAATAATCGCGTCTTTATCCAGAAGAAGCGAACCGATCAGGGATTGTTCGGCTTCAAGGTTTTGCGGGGTAATTTTTTCACCGATGGCCATACAGCCGCAAGTTAGCGCGAGCGGGGGAGAACGGCAAGGTCATGGGATGTCCGTGAAGTGATTGTGTTATACTGGCCCATGATGAAGCTGGAAATGCGTCGTACGGTACAGGCGGGATTAGCCCTTTTAGGCACGATTATTGGTGCCGGTGTGTTTGCAATTCCACTTGCATTTCAACGTACCGGAGTGCTCACGGGTTCCATTATGTTTTGGGCCGTAGCTATGGCGATCCTTTGGGTTCATGTGTTGTATGCGGATTTGATTGTGGCGAATCCGGAACTTGTTCAAAAACGATTACCCGGTCAAGCAGCATTTTTTTTGGGGCCATGGGCAAAATGGATTGCGTATTTGACCCATCCAACTCAGGTGATTGGCGCCTGTCTTGCTTATATTATTTTAGGTGGACAATTTCTCAATAGTCTTGCTGGAATTGTTGGTGTTCAGGATCATGTGTTGTTGTGGCAGTTGGTATTTTGGGCCGGAGGCGCTGCAGTGGTTTTTTGGGGGTTACGTGTTGTTGCGCGCATTGAGTCATGGATGACCTGGGCATTGGTCGCATTGTTATTGGTTTCATCCGCACTATTTGCAGCACAAGCAGATGGGGCTGTATTCCTTGTTCAGCGTTGGCCAATGATGTTTGCTCCTATTGGTGTCTTTGTTTTTGCGGTGTTTGGATTACCTGTGATCACTGAAATCGCTGTGATGTGCGAACATGATCTGTGGCGAACGCGTATTGCTGTTGCGGTTGGCTCACTTGGTGCGGCATTTTTAACCTGGCTCTTCGGAGTCTTTTCTGTCGCTGCATCCGGAGATCGGTTGTTATCAACTCCGGCAGATCTAACGCAATTATTGCATCCGTCTCTCGCGTGGTTGATTCCGGCTGTTGGTTTTTTTGCAGTTGCAACCTCATTCATCACCATGACACAAGATGTCAAAGAGACGTTTCATCTGGATGCGGGATTTCCAAAAGGCGCTGCTTGGGTTGCTGCCCTTGGTGCGCCTCTTGCATTGTTGTTGTTTGTGACCCAAGACTTTTTGCATACGGTGAGTCTTGTTGGGTTAATTTTTGGAACAGCAAATGTTGTCCTCGTTTTATGCATGACTCGTGCCGCAGCGTTACGTGATCATCGTGATAACGCAGCTTGGACGCGGACTGTCTTGCCCGTATTTTTTTCACTCCTCTTTATAGCTGTCGCTATTTGGAGTATCCTACACTCATAATATTATGTGGCTTCGAACAATTGGTATCTCATTTCTCAAATGGATTGTAAGTTATTTTGCAGTGGTTTTTACGATCGTATATTTGTTGCCGTCTGATTGGCACGGTTACGCCATTGTAGTTCCAATGTGGATTGTGACATCTGCGGTTGCAGGAGCATTCGCATACTGGCTATTTCATCCGCATATACCAACATCGCGTACGACTGCTGTGACGATCGGAATTTGGTTGGTGGTTAGCTTATCGCTACAGATCCTGCATGCATTTTTCTATTTTGGAACATTGGCGCCGCTGATCTATGGTCCGGATATGTATGTTCAATATCTGCTCGAGGTCATCGCCGTCATTGGGATGCGCTCTTACATGCGTCGAAAGAATATCCAGTCAACGTTAGGCGAGGGGATGGTGGACTAACGCTGTTGCGAAAATTGCGTTACATTTTTTAAAAGCATGGCAATGGTCATTGGACCAACGCCTCCAGGGACCGGTGTGAGCCATCCATCTAGCGGTTCAAGAGATTCCGCATCAACATCTCCGATAACGCGACCATCCGCTTGAGTTGTTGTACCCACATCGATCACGCATGTTCCATTCGCCACAACGTCTCGTGAGATCAGTTTTGGTTTTCCAACAGCCGTGATAATGATCTGTGATGTAAGTAGCGTCCGGCGATTGAGTGCATCTGGTTGCATGGTCGTTACGATTGCACCGGCTTTTTCCAGGAGGTATGCGAGTGGGCGAGTAAAAATCTCGCTGTTTCCAATAATAGAAACCGTTGTTGCATTTACATGAGTATCTGTTGAGGCAATGAGTCGAAGAATTCCTTCATGGAGCGGTGAAATGATTCTGCCGGTGCCAGAAAGTAACGCCTCAATGTTGGACGGATGAAATCCGTCTGCATCTTTTTCCGGTGCAATGTGTTCGATAATTGCGTTGGTGTCGTGTCCTTCGGGAAGTGGAAGCTGAACCAAGATACCGTGGACTGATGGATTCAAATTCCAATCCTGAATATGTTTGATGAGCACTTCGTCTGGTGTATGTGCCGGAAGCTTGTGGATGTCTGTAGTGATTCCAACTTCAGCCGCAGCTTTTTCTTTGAGTCGCACGTAGAGTTCTGAGGACGGATCTTCGCCCACAAGCAAAACCCCTAATTGTGGTTTGAGGTGTTGTTCTGCAATGATTGCAGCAATTTCTGCTCGTGCAGCTGCCGCAAGAGATCTGCCATCAATACGTTTCATTGCGAATGATGGTAGCTGATATCTGTATTGACGTCTACTCCGGCTATTGGTAGGATCGCGATTAGTGGTCTTTGCCTCAATTCGGGTTCCATCGAGGCGCCTCCTGGCAGGTACCTTCTGCCGTTGGCATTGCTGGTTGCCTATACGACAAATTGCGCGTTCTGTTGCGATGAGTCGGGTAGTCCGGATAGGGTATAAGGCCTGTTACGAGCTGAGGTTTTGAGAGTCACTAAAGCCAAATTGCTCGTACGAGCAGGCGAGGTGAAGACCTCGTTGGATCCTGGGGCATGTGCTCACGTTTGTTTCGCCGGGCTTGCGAGTCGCTCGTGCAGAACGTGATGCGCCCCGCGGGTTGCGGTGGGTGGGGCCCAATGGCGGGCCTCAGCGAGGGGTGCAGGATCCCTCTTTGTGACGTGTACGCATAAGACGCTGCGTAGTCGTCCCTCCCGTTTCTCCGTTTCCTCCGTTTCTCCCTTGCGGGTTCCACTCAGAACCCGCGCTTTTTTATGTAGAATTTATGATGTCGCTGGGATTGAATATCGGCGACACATTTCCGTTACTTCATTTGCGATCCTCTCGTAGAGCGGATCGTTTGAAAGTTTCGTGGTCAATGTTTTGAGGATGTTTGCGCGTTGTTCTTTTTCTGTTGGAAGTTGGATGTCTTTGATGGATGCTTCAATTTCCGCCATCCAGTGTGCGATCTGTTTGATTTCGTCTGCACCCATTCCGCGTGTTGTTGCTGCCGGTGTTCCGATACGAAGGCCGCTTGGATAGAGCGGATTGCTTGTATCGCCCGGGATGGTGTTCATGTTTGCGTAGATACCGACGCGTTCCAGTGCAAGCGCGAAATATTTTCCACGACCGATTCCTGTTTTTGAGAGATCAATCACAAGAAGATGATTGTCCGTTCCACCGCTCACAAGCTGGAATCCTTCATGGATCAGTGCATCGGCAAAAATCTTTGCATTTTCAACGACTTGCTTTGCGTAGTCTCGGAATTCAGGCTGGGAGGCTTCTTTCAGTGCTACAGCAATTGCAGCGATGGTGTTCATGTGCGGTCCACCCTGTGTTCCCGGAATGATGGCTTTATCAATTTTTTCACCAAGGGTCGGATCTTTCGCGAGTCCTTTTTCCGTTACCATAATCATTGCGCCCCGAGGCCCGCGAAGTGTTTTATGCGTCGTTGTCATCACGATGTGTGCATGAGTAACCGGGCTCTCGTGTTGTCCGCCCACAATTAAACCTGCGATATGTGAAACGTCTGCGATAAGTAATGCGCCAACTTCGTCTGCAATGTTTGCAAATTCAGCAAATGGAATGGCGCGCGGAATTGCCGTTCCACCACACCAAATAATTTTCGGTTTGTGTTCGTGGGCGAGTTTTCGAATTTCATCAAAATCAAATTCACCGGATGGCTTGAGATGATATGGAAAGCTATTCCAGAATTTTGCTGTCGCACTAAATTTCCATCCGTGGGTCAAATGACCGCCGTCCGGTAAATTCAATCCCATGATTGCATCATGAGGTTCGCACGTTGCGACGTAGATGGCGAGATTTGCTGTGCTTCCGGAATACGGCTGCACATTGACGTACGGGACGCCAAATAATTTCTTTGCGCGTTCTTGTGCCAGTAATTCAATTTGGTCGACAACAGTATTTCCGGAGTAATAGCGACGGCCCGGATATCCTTCCGCATACTTGTCGGAAAGGGTTGTTGCAAGAGCTTCTAACACGTCTCGTGACGTATGATTCTCAGAAGGAATCAATGAGACGCCGTTCAGTTGTCGGGCATCTTCGTCAAGGATGAGCTTGGCGATTTCTGGGTCGTGGAGAGAAAGAGTAGACATGATCGTTATAGTACGGTTGCGCCACATATTTGCCAAGCGGTGCCCGACGATTGTAGTCTATCACCATGAATGGTCGAGATTTCAAGAAGGTTCATCTGATTGGTGTCGGTGGAATTAATATTTCTGCTGTCGCCAAATTGTTGCTGGCTTCCGGCATCTCTGTGAGTGGTTCAGATGTTGCAGAAAATGAGCAGACACAGATATTGCAACAACGGGGAGCGATGATTGCGCGTGGACACGCAGCAGAACATGTTCCAGCAGATGCAGAGCTTGTGATCTATTCGTCCGCGGTCCCGGTAACGAATCCGGAACGTGAGGAAGCGAAGCGGCGGAATATCCCGGAGCTGACCAATTTTCAATTTCTCGCAGAATGGTTTTATGACGCGAAGACGATTCTCGTCACTGGAACGCATGGAAAAAGTACGACTACTGCAATGCTTGGGTTGATGTTAGAGCGTGCAAAACTTGATCCGACCTTTGTTGTGGGAAGCAAGGTCCCTTCGTTCCCTGAAGGAAATTTACGCATCGGGTCTCCAGACCTATTCGTGATTGAAGGTGATGAATACGCGCGTCATTTTTTGGAATTTTCTCCATGGGGAATTGTGATCAATAACATTGAATTGGATCATACGGATGTTTTTGCAAACCTAGAAGAAATGGTGGATGCATTCCGTCAGCTGTTACATCAGATAAAGTCAGGTGGCGTGGTTGTTGCAAATACGGGTGATGTGAACGTTGCAAAACTCCTGAAAGAAGAGTCAGAATGGATTGCTCAGCAATCAATTCGTGTCATTGGATTTGGTGAACATGAAATGCAAGCATGGAATGTCAAACATGAGATGAAAGAAGGTTGGAATCATATTGATGTCGCTGGTTCAGGTGTGTCCTATCGTTTTGTTACGCATGCGATAGGCGCGTTCAATGCGCTGAATGCGGCAGGTTCGGCCTTACTGGCAATTGCTTGTGGTGCTGATTATGCGAGCATCGCAACGTCATTAGAGCTTTTCTCCGGTATCTGGCGTCGGTTTGAACGTCTTGGGGAATTGAATGGTGCAACGATCTATTCAGATTACGGTCATCACCCAACAGCTGTTGCGCAAACGCTCGCAGCTGCGCATGATGCATTTCCTGAACGGCGAATCGTTCTATGCTTTCAGCCTCATCATCGGAATCGCACAAAACATCTCTTCTTTGATTTTGTTCCCTCATTCGACGTAGCCGACGTTCTCGTCCTTTGCGAAATTTATGATGTCGCCGGTCGTGATGCAAAAGAGGATGAGATGATTTCTTCACAAGATTTGGTTGATGCCATCATTCCGCATGATGCAGATCGGGGAGTGACGCGTACGGTGGAATATGCGAAGAATCCACAAGAAGCTGTCACCGCAACGATGAAGCTTGTACAAGCCGGTGACATCGTGATTGTGATGGGGGCAGGGGATATTGATGGCGAGGTGCGTAAATTACTGTAATATGATGACAGAGGATCAAGTTGTGAAGTTCATCGCCGCTTTTCCATCTGCTCGCCAGAACGAGTCGATGGCTGCGCATACCTATCTCAAAATCGGCGGTCCAGCTCGTCTCTTTTTTGTTGCATCAACAAGTGATGAGCTTGTGAGCGCTGTTGAATTTGCCGTCGCCGAACAGATTCCGTGGTACGTCATGGGTGGTGGTTCGAACCTGCTCGTCGCTGATAATGGATTTGACGGTGTTGTGATTCAAGCGGCGGATCGTCAGTTTTCTATCGAAGGTCAGCGTGTGACATCCGCGCCAGGCGTTTTCACCGGTCTACTTGCAAATGCAACGGTTACGGCCGGTCTCACGGGTTTTGAATGGGGAGCCGGCGTCCCTGGAACCATCGGTGGCGCGACGTATGGAAACGCCGGATGTTTTGGAGGAGAGATGAAGGACGCGGTCATAACCGTTGAGGCCTATGACGTTCGGCAGGCAAAACGAGTCACGTATACGAATGCAGAATGTCGATTTGGATATCGTGATAGTAGATTTAAGCATGAGCCGCATCTGATCGTGCGAACAGTGATGGAATTACAGCCAGACCTGAATGGTGAGGGACGAAAGAAGATCGATGAGATCATCGCAAAACGAAAAGACACGCAGCCGCAAGGAGCGTTTAGTGCAGGGTGTTTATTCAAGAATTTCGAATTCGAGGATGAATCGGCGTTAGAACAATTGAAACGTCAGGTCGATGAGATCCCAGCGGGCATGGTTCAGAAGAAGGTGATTGCTGCAGGATGGTTGATCGATAAGGTTGGATTAAAAGGAAAGACGATCGGAAAAGCACAAGTGAGTCCGGTTCACGGGAATTTCTTGGTCAATCTCGGCGGGGCTCGCGCAGAGGATGTGATCATGCTTTCAAGTCTGGTTAAGATGAAAGTCCGTGATGAGTTAGGGGTCTTGCTTGAAGATGAAGTTCAGTATTTGGGATTTTGACGCCCGTGGGCTACTATAGATTTGTATGACTATAAACATTCGCGCATCAGGCACGGAGCTTACCCCTGCCATTCGTCAGTACGTGGAAGAAAAGTTTGGAATGTTAGAGAAATACGAGCAGAATATTCTTCAGATTGATATTGATTTGGGGATGGACACACATCATCACCAAAAGGGTGCGATCTTTTTCTGCACGGCAAAGATTGATATTCCGAAGGATATGTTGACGGTGGAAAAGCACGAGGAAGATTTATACAAAGCGATTGATAAGGTGAAGGATCATTTACAAGAATCTTTAATCGAACGAAAAGAACGTGTTCGTGATTTACGCCGAAAGGGAAATGATGAAGATGGGGCAGAGGAGATGGTTGTCTAGGTTTGTAACATTTTCTCCGCGAGAACGTATAATAAAGTATTATTCATTCTTCTTTAGCCCACTTGGGTTTACGTACTATGCAATACTCTCGTTTGTTCGTTGTCAGTTCAATGATGGCGTCTTTAATCGCAACTCCAGTTTTTGCCGCAGAATCCGGGAAGGTTGAGGTAGAGAAAGAGGTCCGTTCAGCAAAACAAACTACACAAGTAAAGCATGCTCGTGCATTGTGCCAAAAAACAGCAGAGGAGAAGTTTGTTCACCTTGAAAAAGATCTCTGGAAGACGCGTGTGGCCTCATCAACAAGTGCAATGAAGACATGGGCCGCAGCTGAAAAAGAAGCTGCAACCGCATTTGCTGCAGCAGAAAAGGCCGCACGTACCACGTTTGTAGCAGCTCGTAAGGCTGCGGTAGATGCAAAAGATACAACAGCATTGAAGGCAGCAAAAGATGCGTACAACGTAGCTCGTAAAGCAGCACGCGAAACATACAGTGCAGCACGAAAGGCAGCGATGGAAGCACGCAAGGCAGCCACGGTCGCACGACAGGATGCATACAAGGTTGCGCACAAGGAGGCTCAAGATGCATTCAAGGCAGAAAAAGACGACTGTAAGCAATAATTGATTCAATCAGTAGCCAACCCTCGGAGCTTTACGCTTCGAGGGTTTTGCTTTAGACTTCAGTCAACCTATGAGTATATTCAATGGCCTCTTCGGGGATCCGAATGCAAAGGAAATCAAGAAAATACAGCCAATCATTGATCAGGTGAATGCGCTTGAGCCAAGCATTCAGACGTTGTCTGATGATGGATTAAAGGCAAAAACGGCTGAGTTCAAACAGCGCCTCACGCAAAGTGAGACATTGGATGCATTGCTCCCAGAGGCATTTGCGGTGGCACGTGAAGCTTCGCATCGAATTTTGAAACAGCGTCAATATGATGTGCAGTTGATTGGTGGCGTTGTGTTACATCGCGGGATGATTGCAGAGATGCGAACCGGAGAAGGAAAGACGTTGACCGCTGTTGCCCCGGTATATTTGAACGCGCTTACGGGAAAAGGTGTTCATGTGATTACGGTGAATGATTACCTCGCACGTCGCGATACGGTGTGGATGGGCCGCGTGTATCATGCATTAGGCTTGACTGTCGGGTGTATTCAGCATGAGAGCGGCTTTATCTATGATCCGGAATTTAAACGCCCGGAAGAAAAAGTAGAAGGTGATACAACCGAAGCGTTTAAGGTCGATATGGAATATCTCCGACCTGTCAGCCGTCAGGAGGCGTATCGCGCAGATATTACGTACGGTACAAACAATGAATTTGGGTTTGATTATCTCCGCGACAACATGGTTCCTCGTTTGGAAGAAATGGTTCAACGTGAACTGAATTACGCGATCATTGATGAAGTTGATTCAATTCTTATTGATGAAGCGCGAACGCCGCTTATCATCAGCGCTCCGGCTGAAGAGGCAGCTGATTTGTATTATCGTTTTGCTGATTTGGTGAAGCAGCTCGATGCCGCCGGTTATGCCGCCTATGTCGTCGGCGGCAGCG
>CAZNPI010000003.1:0-229 GCA_964575015.1 uncultured Gammaproteobacteria bacterium | reverse complement strand
GGATTACGTTGTTGATGAAAAGCTTCGAGCCTCAACGCTCACAGAGCAGGGTATTGAGAAGATGGAAAAATGGCTTGGTGTTGAAAATTTGTATGTTCAAGGTGGAATGCGTTTAGTGCATCATCTTGAGCAAGCATTAAAAGCGCATGCGCTGTTTAAGTTAGATCGAGATTATGTGATTAAGGATGGAGAGATCATCATTGTTGATGAATTCACGGGTCGCATGATG
>CAZNPI010000002.1:16811-20483 GCA_964575015.1 uncultured Gammaproteobacteria bacterium | reverse complement strand
AATTCTTTTACAAGCTCAACCACGCGAGCGAGAGCCTCTGGCAATGCTTGGGTTGATAACCCTTTTTCAAAACGCAACTGCGCATCACTTTGCAGATTTATCTTGCGAGCACCGCGACGAATGCAGACCGGCTCAAAATTCGCACACTCGATGATAACGGACGTAGTTGATGCAGAGACACCGGTTTCTTCCCCACCCATCACGCCAGCAATCGCAACCGGTTTCTTCTTGTCCGCAATAACCAAAATCGAATCTTCCAGTGTATATTCTTTTCCATCCAACGCTTTGATCATCTCTCCGTCATGCGCAAATCGAACATTGATTCCGCCTTCAAGTTTTGCGGCATCAAACATGTGCGTTGGCTGAGCAAGCTCAAGCATCACGTAGTTTGAAATATCAACAAGATTATTGATCGGACGAAGGCCTGCGGATAACAGACGACGCTTCATCCACCACGGTGAAGGTCCGACCTTCACACCGTCCATCTTGATCGCCATGTATCGCGGGCACTGTTTCTTTGCAGTAACCTTCACCTCAACCGATCCCGTTTTCTTTCCTCCAACTTTCGGGAGTGACGTCGGTTTCCACAACATTTTCTTATCCAAAATCGTTGATGCTTCACGCGCCATCCCAACCATACCCATCGCATCAACGCGATTCGACGTTACCTCAATATCCATCACTGAATCAGATGTGAGTCCGAGCAAATCAGCCAGCGGCGTTCCGGCACATAAACCGGACATTTCCAACCCAGACAAATCTAAAATCTCTCGCTCACCATGAGGAAACGCATCGGCTAATCCGATTTCACCTGCACCACAGATCATCCCATCACTTTTCACTCCGCGAATTTCGGCAGGTGCGAGCGTAATCAACTCCCCTTCTCCATGCCATTTCACTCGCGCACCAATCAACGCAACAGCAACCCATTGATCAACTTCGAGATTTGATCCGCCGCACACAATCGTCGCCGGTGTCTTTTCTCCGATGTCGACTGATGCAATCCGTAGCTTATCCGCATTCGGATGTGGATTCACTTCCAACACATGACCAACGACAACCTTGTCGAGGTCTGCACCTTGCGGATAGATCTTTTCAACTCCAGGACCAGAAAGAGAAACGCGCTTCGCAAATTCATCCGGCGTCACGCCTTTGAGATCAACATATTCTTTCAACCAATTGTAGGAGACGAGGGAATTCATAGGTTAGAACTGCTTCAAGAATCTCAAATCGTTTTTATACAGGATGCGAATATCATCCAGTTTTGTTCCTTCTTTCATCATATACGTTCGTTCAACGCCCCAGCCGAAGGCAAAACCGGAATAGACTTTTGGATCAACACCCCCAGCTTTTAAAACGTTCGGATGAACCATACCGGCTCCACCGAGCTCAAGCCATCCGCGTTTGCAGACACGACATTTTTGACCGTCTGTATTCAAACCGGTTCCGCCACATGCACCACAAGAAATATCGATTTCAAATGATGGTTCAGTGAATCGAAAATGATATGGGCGAAGACGCGTTTTCCGATCTGGACCAAAAAATTGTTTTGCAAAATAATCCAAGGTCCCACGAAGGTGAGAAATGGAAACACCCTTGTCAACAAACAATCCTTCAAACTGATGAAACATCGGTACATGCGTGACATCAATCTGTCGGCGATAACACTTTGCGATGTTGATGATGCGAACCGGAAATTCTCCGCGTTCCAACTCTCGCACTTGCGCGTTCGATGTGTGTGGCGTCATCACCATTTTTCCCTTGCTCGAAACTGGCGCGTCCATAAAAAATGTTTCCCATTCATCGCGCGCCGGGTGATCTTTTGGCATGTTCAAACCTTCAAACGCGTAATGGTCCCAATCAATTTCCGGATACCGCGTTCGCACAAAACCGATCTTGCTGAAAATTTCCGTGATCTCATTGATCGCTTTTGTCATGATGTGCAAATGCCCTTCCGGTGGTCGAATGCCAGGCTCTGTCACATCTTCTCGTTCTGTGAGCGCAAGTTTTCCCAGACGATCGCCCTCAATCTGTCCGCGCTTTGCATGAATCATCAATTCAATCTGATTCTTGATGTCATTTGCCAGTGCTCCAATCTTTGGACGCTCTTCAGCCGAAACAGATCCGAGCTGTTTTAAAATCGACGTTAATTCACCCTTACGCCCCAACACACGAACTTCAAGTTCATCCAACTCAGATAATTGGGTCATCTTCGCCATCGTTTGCTCAGCTTCCAGGCGCAACGCATTTAATTGGTCTTGCATATCGGGAGCAACTGTAACAAACAGTGGCGAAACTGTCACTTTTGAAACAGTCTGGAGATATCATGAATACTAACCAGCAAAATGAGTCCGATCAAAAGAAGAAACGCAATTCCATGAATCTTGTTTTCCAGTTTTCGATCCATCGGCTTTCGACGAATCTTTTCGATAATCAAGAACAACGCACGCCCCCCGTCAAGCGCTGGAATTGGAAGAAAATTAATCACCGCAAGATTCACAGATAGCATTCCTAAGAATTGAAGGAACGGCGTAACGCCCTGCTTCACAACCTGTCCACTCATCACCACAATACCAATCGGCCCTGACACATCCTGCGCAACCTTTTGCTTCACAACAAGGTCAGTGATAATTCCACCAAATGCCTTTGTGATCAACACCGTCAGATTTGCCGTCGTCGTGATGCCTAACCAAAGTGCTTTTGGTAATGGAAATGAAACATGCGCCACATCGGCTAATGCAACTCCAAGGCCAAGCCGATTAATATCACCGATCATGGCCGGCGTCACCGAGACTTCTCGCTTTGACGTATCATCTGCTAGCGTCAACTTCATTGGCTGCTCACCCTGCAATCGAATCTGCTCTCGAAATGCGGCTGCATCTATTGGCGCAACGCCATTTGCATCAACAATACGATCACCGATATGCATCCCCGAACGCTCTGCCGGTGAGCCAGGCACCACCTCCATCACCTGAACCGTGGTTTGCGAGGCAACGACACCCTTCGGAACATCTTCAAGCGCGACGTTTGTACCAAGGGCATACACTGCCGTGAACATACACACCGCAAGGACCCAAATCATGATCACGCCTGCAGCAACAATCAACAAACGTTGCCAAATTGGTTTCGCATTCAATGAATCCGCGTCCGTTGTTCCATAGTCTTGCTCACCCTTAATACGCACAAACCCACCAAGCGGCAACCAATTGAATGACCAGATTGTATTCTTATACGTCTTGTCATCCGTTCCACTCACGCGCTTCCATTTCCCCTTTTCATCACGAACGAAGCCAAAGATGCGTGGCGGAAATCCAATACCAAACTCATCTGCTTTGACGTTGAATAATCGAGCAACAAGAAAATGACCCAATTCATGGATCAATACCAAGACAGAAAGCGCAATGACAAAAATGAGGATGGACATGGCGATAGTCTACGCGCTTTGTATCAACTCTTTCAACTCATTCACGTGTCCTTGAAGAACTTCTTCACTTCGTGCTTCAGCATTTAATCGAAGCAACGGTTCCGTATTCGATGAACGCACGTTGAACCACCAATCCTGTGAAGGCATACCCGTTGTTCGATATTCCAATCTCAATCCATCGATCATCGAAACTTTTGTTGCATCCGCAAGATATTTCGCCTTGATGCGCTCTAGCACCGCATCCTTAT
>CAZNPI010000002.1:3168-16801 GCA_964575015.1 uncultured Gammaproteobacteria bacterium | reverse complement strand
TTATTTGTTCTTTTTAATTGCTTTCGGTGCTGCCTTATCACATCAAGGGAGCAAATAAACGAATCGTTTTTTCAATTAATTTTTTCAATTTAGGCCTTTCCATCCATTGGGCAGCATTAATCTCTGTAGCAAAATTTAAATCATCAAAAAATAAATTTTTCAAATTTGTTGCAACCTGATGGTCATACACTATGGCGTTCACTTCAAAGTTCAATTCACCGGAATGGACATATCGCTGCAACGGCTTCCAGAGCATAGATAACGGCTGTGTCTTTGACGCCATCCTTCTGAGCATCAATAACATTGCCAAATCTCCGGATTCACAATTCCACAACTCTTGAAAATAAAAATGCATGGAGACTTCGCCGGCAAATACTGCATCTGTTTTTCGCATCAATCGTTTGATATTTGCATGACCAACCTTACACATCTCCGATCGTCCACCCGCATCCGTGATCGCCTCCGGAACCATCCATGACGAACGAACATCGTAATGAACCAACCCGCCTGGGCGCTCTCGCAAGATCTCCTGAGCCAAAAATGCTGTTATCAGATCTCCAGAGATCTGTGCTCCAGTTTCATCAATAAAGCCAACACGATCAGCGTCTCCATCAAATGCAACACCCATCACACAACTATCTTTCACTACAATCTCTTTCAAGCGCGTGAGCGTTTCTGCCTTAATAGGGTTTGCTTCATGATTTGGAAATCTCCCATCTGGATCAAAATACAGTGGAACAACATCAAGCCAAGGAAGACGACTGAGCAATCGAGGAAGCACGGCTCCTGCCATACCATTGCCCGCATCAATCGCAATACGCATGTGCGGCATATCATCAGATAACTTTGCGAGTTCAAGAATATGCGCGATATATCGATCTAATGCCGTTGAATCATCCGTCACGCTACCCATGTGCTCTGCTTTTCGTTCACTATTTGCCAAAAATGCATCGCGTAAATCCTCCATACCTGCACCTTCACCGACCGGCATGCAGTCACCATGTGCAATTTTAAATCCATTATATTTTCCTGGATTATGTGAGGCTGTGACCATCACGCCAAGATCAAATGCACCGTTTGCGAGTCCAATCAACACATTAAACATTGGTGTTGAGCACAGGCCAATACGCACCACATGCACACCGCTAAACAGGAGCCCATCGATCAATGCAGACTCCAAGGCGAAAGATGTTGTCCGCATATCACGGCCAACTAATACTTTTTTCGGCTTAAACTGAAACGCAATAGCTTTTCCTAATCTTCGCGCAAATGCCGAATCAATCGTTTCAGGCGAAAGTGCCCGAATATCGTAGGCTTTAAAGGCTGCTCCCATGGCTGCATCTGAACTCATAAGACTGGACGAAACACACGTTATTTCTTATACTGGCATCGTAACACCCCCTCATTCATTTACCAAGAAACCCCCTAAAAACGGGTTCTTCAACACCTCTATGGGCATGTGGCTCCTCCTAGCCGTTGGTCTCGTTATTGTATGGGTCATCTTCACCTATAACGGCCTCATCACTCTTAAAAACCGTACAGACGAAGCCTGGTCAGACATTGATGTTCAATTGAAACGCCGATACGACCTGATCCCAAATTTGGTCGAAACGGTCAAAGGCTATGCCGCACATGAATCCGGCACACTCCAAAAAGTGATCGAAGCGCGAAATACTGCAATGGGCGCATCATCTGTCGCAGATAAAGCTCAGGCTGAAAATGCGTTAAGCCAAACATTAAAGAGCATATTTGCTCTATCAGAAGCGTACCCGGAATTAAAAGCAAACGAAAACTTCTTGCGACTCCAAGGTGACCTCACAGACACGGAAGATAAATTGCAAGCATCACGCCGATTCTACAATGGCAATGTTCGCGACTTCAACACAAAGCTTGAAGTATTTCCGACAAATATCATCGGTACCATGCTTGGCTTTATCAAGCGCGCATTTTTCGAAATCACAGAAGCTGAAAAAGTAAATCCGCAAGTCAAATTCTAATGCCTACAACATACAACGCCATTGACAGCAATCGTCGACGAACATGGATCTTGATTTCCATTTTCGTTGGTTTTGTTGTTGCTGTCGGGTATGTGTATGGCTATTACATTTCAGGTGATGGACCGTACGCGCTCATCGTTGCTCTAGCCGTCTCTCTCATCATGACGCTCTTCTCCTGGTTCGCCGGAGATAAGGTCGCACTCGCAACAACCGGAGCCCAAGAACTTACTGATCGAGAGACTTTTCCAACGTTGTGGAACGTGGTTGAAAATCTTTCTATCACTGCCGGCATTCCAAAACCAAGGATCTATATCATTGAAGACAACTCCCCAAACGCATTTGCTACCGGCCGTGACCCGGAACACGCATCCATCGCGGTCACAACAGGATTGCTAACGCTCATGAATCGCACCGAGCTCGAAGGCGTTCTCGCGCACGAACTTTCCCACATCAAAAATCTGGACATTCGATTACTCATGCTCGTAGCCGTTCTTGCAGGAGCCGTCGTGATCCTTGGAGACTACGCATTTCGTTTTGGGGGACGTCGTCGCAGCAATCGCGAAGAAGGTGACGGAAATGCAATTATTGCAATCATCGGTATCATCTTTATCATCCTCTCCCCGCTCATCGCACAGCTCATTAAACTCGCAATCTCACGTCGAAGAGAGTATCTCGCCGATGCATCAGGTGCACTACTCACACGCTATCCTGAAGGACTGGCAAGCGCATTACAAAAAATCAAAGACGCAAACCTTCCCCTCGAACGATCTTCTGCCGCAACAAATCATCTTTGGATCTCTGAACCGAATCTTGCAATCTTTCTTTCAACTCATCCACCAATTGACGACCGTATTGCCAGATTGCGTGCCATGTAATTCAGTCTTTCCCTTCTCCCCATCATGCTGACCCCAGACCTTCTTGACCGATTTACAACGCATCTCAAAGAAGCGCTCCAAAAAGCGCTTACGTTTACGATTCAAAGCGGGCGCGAGCTTGTTGACCCCGGCGACCTCATCATCGGTCTTCTCCATGAAAAAGGTGCAATTGGCGGAGAGCTTCTCCAAAAAAGCGGCATCGACCTTCCAAAAGCAGAAGCAGCATTTCGTGGCGTTCCACGCATCATTTCAACGGTCGCAACACCGGACCTATCTGCACCTGTGAAGCGCATTATTGAAAAATGCGTTCTCATTGCGCACCTTCATGAACACAAATACGTAGGAACAGAGCATCTCCTTTCTGCGATCCTTGAAATTGGATCCCCTGATGTTCAGCGTTTCCTCGAAACTTCCGGTGTAGACATGGACACGCTTCGTGACCAAATTGTGCAGGTCTTAAAATCCACATCGCATTTTCCAGAACTCGCATTACAACAAGATGCTGAAGATAGTCAGGAACGTTCAAGAGAAACCATGAGCTCAACCACATCACCACGACCAACACAACGCGTCTCTGCGCTCGAGACGTTCACGCACGAACTCACGCATCCGCAAACCGCTGATGCGCTTGATCCAGTCATTGGACGCGAACGCGAACTGGATCGTGCTATTGAAATTCTGTGTCGACGCACAAAAAATAATCCGATTCTTCTCGGTGAACCTGGCGTTGGAAAAACAGCGATCGTCGAAGGTCTTGCAAAACGCCTCGCTAGCGGCGACGTACCTGATGCCCTCCACGGAAAACGATTACTCTCACTAGATCTTGCGCTTACCGTTGCCGGCACCATGTATCGTGGTGAATTCGAAGCACGCATCAAACAGATCATCGACGAGGTCAAAAATGACCAAGACGTTATTTTATTTATCGACGAAATTCATACCATTGTTGGCGCAGGCTCAACGACGGGCTCGCTTGATGCAGCGAACATGTTAAAACCCGCACTGGCTCGCGGTGAAATTCGCTGCATCGGTGCAACAACATGGTCTGAATTCAAAAAACACATTGAACCGGACGCAGCACTCGAACGTCGCTTTCAACCGATCAGCGTTTCAGAACCTTCTATCGATGAAACGCTAGAAATCGTTCAAGGTGTTCAAGAACAGTATGCGAACTATCACCATGTTCGCTATGCACCAGAAACCGTCACGAGCTGTGTGCATCTTGCTGAACGATATCTCACTGATCGCTTTTTTCCAGACAAAGCTGTTGACCTGTTAGACGAAGCAGCAGCATGCGTGAATGCAAGACGGCGATCAACAGAACGCATGGAACGACTCTCCGCACTGGAACTCGCCATTCAGGCGGCACACGAAACAAAAGAACAGGCCGTTGTTGAAGGTAAATTAGATGCTGCAGAACACTCAGCAAAAAATGCGGAAAAACTCCAAGACGACTACACAAAACTAAAAACAGCCTACGAAAAGGCACGAGCCAAAGATGTGCCGGTCGTAACACCGCGAGATGTTGCAGAAGTTGTTGCTCGTATTGCGAATATCGATATTCGATCCGTCCTTGCAACAGAACGCGAACAACTCTCAACACTGGCGGACACACTCCGAGCACACATTTTTGGTCAGCATGAAGCAGTCAACGCGGTCTCTGATCTGATCTATCGATCACGACTTGGACTCGGAGACCCGAAGCGTCCCAGAACTGCCGTGCTTTTCGTCGGTCCGTCCGGAACTGGAAAAACGGAAACAGCTCGACTCATCGCGCGTGAACTATTTGGTCGCGAAGATGCGTTGATCAAATTGGACATGTCTGAATTTTCCGAAGGGCACACGGTCTCAAAACTCGTCGGATCACCTGCCGGATATGTTGGATATCGAGATAGCACAAAACTCATTGATGCGTTACGCAAACGCCCGCACTCCGTGGTTTTGTTTGATGAATTTGAAAAAGCTCACGGAGACGTTCAAAACTTATTACTTCAAATCCTAGAAGATGGCGTCATCTCAGACGGGACAGGACGACCGGTCAGCTTCCGCCATGCGTACATCGTGCTTACATCCAACATCGGAAGTGATAAGCTAGGGACAACCTCTCTTGGATTCGGACATGAACGACGCTCAACAGACCACCTCATCACAGATGAACTTCGACAACGATTTCGTCCTGAGTTTCTCAATCGATTGGATCGGATCATCACCTTCAAGCCCCTGGAACGTGATTCACTCAAACAAATTCTCGATCGCGAAATGCGTCTCGTCATGGAACGAATTGAATCTGTCCAACGTGTCGCCTGTCAGTCCGGTGACGATGTGCTTGAATGGCTCCTCAGCCAACCACTCCCACCTGAAGAAGGTGCACGTGCTGCACGTCGATTGATTGAACGTGAAATCACTTCACCGATCGGACGACTACTCTCGGAGAAACCACAAAAGAAACAGCTCAAACTCAAAGCAACCGCAACAGGCCTCAAAATTTCGTAAGTAAGATCGTATGGCGACCCCGTCCCCTCGCTCCTCCAACAGCTCACAGAAACAAGCAAATCGCCTGGCGCCTTTAGCGAACGTTCTTGCGCTTCAATCTGATCGACAAACGGATCAGCGTCAAAAACAACACGAAGACGCCTCACGACTCACAGACACCACCCTGTCTGATGACAGCATTTCATCATCCGGAGACACGGGACGCGCATCCGCATTAGACCTTGGAACAAAGAGCTACGCCGCCACAAACCAGGAAACCCCATCAACAATGGGCGGTGGTATCCAAGAAGACACAACAACAAGCATTGCAAAAACACGACAACTCCAAGAAGCAATGACACGGGAACGTGAGCAACTTCTTGGAGTTAAGCGCGTCGGAGACGAGGGGCCGGAAGAAGCTACAGAAGCAGAAGAAGAGATTGGAGAGGAAGAAGAAATTGAAGATGAAGAGGAGGAAGAGTTGAACGAAGCCGAAGAAATGATGGAAGCGCAGTCAATAGAAGTGCGACAGCAGATGGAGCTACAACAACAGCGCGCGACGGAAATCCAAGCTCACCTTGCCGAAGAGCAAGCCCTGCGAAAAACGAGAAGAATGACGAATAGTGGAATTCGCCTTGCCGAAGAAGGAGCTGAACTCGCATCAAGTGAATTTATTGTTCCCCTCCTGATTCTCATCTTGCAGCTCAATGTTCAGATGATCATGAAGTATATCTTCAGACCACTACTCGGTGGAAACATTGAAAAAGCAACGGCGGGCGCTCCTTGGTTTGATCAATCACTCTTTGAAGACTTTTTAACAATCAACGCGGACATTCTCCTTACCTGCGGAGGGATCTGCTGCAATCCATGTTGCACACCCTTTGTTCTTATTCTGATCATTGCAGGAATTTTGAGTAGCAGCACTTGGGCAGGTAAAATTTACGCTGTCTGGATGATGTTAAAGGGAATGTTAGGCTCCTAGGTGGTATACTGTTTGCATATGTCAGAACGTACAAAAAAGATTTTGTTTGCGATATTTTTTATCCTGTTTTCTCTTGCGATGGGGTACGCGCTGTACTGGATGCTCTTTCGATCAAATGTAGGTCCGTCAGCACCCGGAACTGGTACAGAACAAATTACCGGGAATCTTCCTAGCGCAGCGAGTGGAACGGCCAACATCATTCCAGAACAAGGAGGAACAACGCTTCCACCAGCCGGTGCGGTGCCAATTACACCTGGAGCCGAAACCCAAATCGGAACTCGCCTCTTGCGAGACGGAATTTCTCAAGCGCTTACACCATCTCCAGATGGAACCGGAGCACGATTTTACAACCCTGAAGATGGCAGATTCTACCGTGTCACGGATAACGGAGCAATCACACTTCTTGGTGATAAACAGTTTTTTAACGTGAATCAGGTAAGCTGGGGCAACCAATCAGATCAAGCCATTCTAGACTTTCCGGATGGAACAAATATTTTTTATGATTTTGGAACCCAACGACAAGTTGTTCTTCCAAAACACTGGGAAAATTTTGATTTTTCACCGAACGACCAACAGGTTGCCGCAAAAAGCATCGGTGTCGATGAATCAAACCGCTTTTTGTTCATCAGCAAACCAGATGGCTCAGAAGCCAAAGCCATTGAACCGTTGGGAACAAACGGTGACCTCGCACACGTTGCCTGGGCACCAAATAGTCAGATTATCGCCTATTCAGAAACAGGTGAACCACAAGGAGATGGCCAACAAGAGATCATCATGATCGGTCAAAATCATGAAAACTTCCGCTCTCTCATCGCACCAGGACAAGACTTCTTGCCAAACTGGTCACCAACAGGAAAGCAGATGATTTTTAGTGTTTGGAATACGGATTCAAATAACAAACCAGATCTCTGGATCACCTCGGGTGAACCTGCGACCATGGGCGCCGGTCGTCGAAATCTCCACATCCTGACCTGGGCAGACAAATGCGTTTGGGCAGATGATATAAATATCTACTGCGGCGTTCCACAAGATCTTCCGGACAATGCCGGTCTTCAACGATCTGATTTTGTGACCTATCCGGATGATGTCTTTCATATCAATCTTCAATCCGGAACGTTCCAAAAAATCAATTTGCCAAACCAAACACATCCGATTCGACAACCGGTCCTCAATCGAGATCATAGTAAATTTATTTTTGCAGATGCTGAAACAGGAAAGATTTATAGCTACGATATCAAATAATCCCTATGCCACGTCGACAACTCATTCTTCTCGCCGCACTCATCATTGCAATTCTTAGTCTCAGCGGATGGATCATTGTTCGTGGCGTGCGCATCTCCAAATCATCTTTTCTCACCGGGAAGCCAACGGAAGATGTTGTTACGATGCTCGTCCCTCAAACAATCGACCTCGCAAAAATGCGCGCACCCGCCGTCCGACCAACAGACCCTACACGGTACGGTAGCATCACGTCCGCCGCCAGCGTCATCGTTTTTGGCGACTTTCAATGCCCAACATGTGTACAGCTCAATCAAACGCTGAATAGCGTGATTCCAAAATACCAAGGAAAAGTCCGTCTTGTCTGGCGCGATCTCCCAATAACGGAAACACATCCGTATGCCATGAAAGCAGCTATCTTTGCGCGTTGCGCAGACGCTCAAGGTAAATTCTGGGAAGCTCATGATGCTCTATTTGAAGTTCCGACCTTTTCGATGCTCACGCTGAGCGAACTCACGAATCGTTTAAAACTCAATGGAGTTACGGCCAGTGCGTGTCAAAACGATCCAAAGATTCAACAAGCCATTGAATACGACGTTAAAACAGCTGCAGCAGATGGTGTACAGACAGCTCCGCTGATATTTGTTGGAACAAAAGCAATTCAGGGAACAATCACACCGGAACAGCTCAAAGCTGAAATCGATACATTCTTAAAATCATGATCCGCCCTCGCCTTCACCTCGCTCTTCTTTCAGGCCTCTTCATCGGAAGCACTCTTTTTCTCGGCACATCTGAAGCATTGGCTGCAACCTGCTGTAAATGCAAACCAACAAGCGATAGTTCAAAAGCAAGCTGCATGACCGTCACAAAAGACGGTTTTGATCCAACCACTCAATGCAAAACGCTTGCAAGCATCTATCCCTCAAATGAAGCACTCAAGTCGCTGACGTGCGAACCCATGGATTGTGGGGCGATAAAAAAAATCACAGATGGAGGAACATGTGCCACAACAGATCTTCCTGAGACATACGGAGTCAGCGCGACCACGGCAACAGAAAAAACACCCGCGATCACACCTGAACTATCTGTCAAAATTCCGGGATTGCACTTTTCAACACAGCTCAAATCAGATGGTGGCGTTATTGAGGTTCCTTTTCTTGCCGAATATATCGCTGCAGTATACGCCTACTTACTAGGCATATCCGTGCTCGTCGCTGCGATCATGATGATTTTTGGCGGTTTCAAATACGTCCTCGGTAGCACGTTCGCAACCATTTCATCCGGCAAAAAAACAGTGACCGATGCACTCATTGGCCTCGTTCTGTTATTCAGCTCCTATACCCTCCTTTCAGCATTAAACCCGGCAACCGTTGCGCCACAAACGCTTAATATCACGACAACCACTGAAAAAGCATACACCATTGCAGCAGAAGAACGAGCGCGAGTCATCGCCGCGGCAACGGTTCCACCTAGTACATCAGAAACATCAGAAGAATCCGAAGATGGTACAACACCAACAAAAACAGCTTCGACACCAGCAGCAGGGACCGTCGTTCAGGATGCGCAAGGGAATTATGTCGCACAAGGCAATTGCCCAAGCGACATGATCGCTATTCGACATTCTGACACCTATACACGAGATTCAAAGCTCAAATCATTCTGTATCGACAAATACGAAGCTCCAAATAAACTCGGAGAAAAACCTTTTGTTGCAGTACTCCCCAAAGAAGCTGATTGGTATTGTAAGGCTGCCGGCAAACGACTCTGTGAACGCGGAGAGTGGGAACGCGCCTGCCTCGGACCACAAGGGAAACAGAAATACGGATACGGCGATAAATTCATCGAGGGCCGCTGGGTCAACCCACCCGGCAATACAACAATCAATCCGGAAGAATCGCACAAAGACCCCGTGCAAGCAGCGCCCTGCAATTACGACACAAAAACACCAGGCAGATTTAGTACTGCCATTCAAGAATTCGGAGTATGGTACCCAGTCAACAAGCCTGAAGACAGTGTCCTTGTTCGATCAGATATTTCCGTTATCGTAAAAGGTAAGAATTTATACGAAGCTATGAAAGCGAGTCGACAGGATATGAATGGAACGGAGCCAAGTGGTTCTAGATCAACATGCGTCACGGGAAAAGGTGGAACGGAGGGTGTCTTTGACATGGTTGGAAATGTGGCAGAAATCGTCGTCTCAAATAGTTTTAAAGGATCAACCTCTGACCAACGCACAGCAACCAAACCAGGAACCATGATCAGCGGAAGTCCCTATTCAGTCATGAATTTTTATTGGTCTCCGATTCCACATCTTCCAAACGAACATGCAACCCCCGAATGTACATACACCTCAGGCGGGGTTCATCCAATTGATTATCGAACCATAGAAGACGGGTTCCGATGCTGCATGAATCTAGATAGCAACTAAACTAAATCAACTACTAAGTGGGCGGACGATAGATCGGCTTACAAAGCGCGGCATCACCTCTTGGTGGATTAGGCGGAAATGCACACTTAAAACAATCGTGTTCATAGACACCTTTATAATCAAAGTGCCATAGCTCTGAACAGAGTCGCTTCCATCCAGCTTGCATCATTATATCTTGAAGAATAGAGACATTTTCAAGTCCGAGCGCAACGGCCGCATCAACCTGATTCACATTCGAGTTTTTATTACAAACTGTACCCCTAGGTGTTAATTCTTTCGCCTTTCCGTCAACCAACTTTCGTAGATGAACATCAACAGCAATGCCAAGCCCGTGGTTTGACCCACCAGGAAGAGCTAAGCCTTCAGACGTCAAAGGTCCACCTGAATCCATACTTCGTTGAACACGTTCGCAAAACTGCTTCACTTGTTCATCAAATGGTCTAGCAACGTCTTGAATAAATAAAAAGTACCCTTTATCCAAAGCAATCTTGCCTGCTTTTAATAATGACTCTTTTGCTTCAGGGGCAATGAGGGTCTTATCAGGTCCGTACATGAATTGCAGTCCATAGCGCGCAACCGACTGCTGTGTATCTACCGGCAAACCCTTAAAAGACACAAACGTACTGCTACGCTCAATCAAGCCTTCAGGAGCCTTGCTAGACTTACTTTTACAATACATATCAAAACAGCTCTGTAGGCTTGTGCATAATGCACTAACCGGCTTATATCCATTCGGACCACAGCCTTGATTCATATTTTTCGACGAATCAATGCTCGATGATTCTGATCCAGAAACTACAGGCACCGAAATACCTTCTGCCGTTGCTCCAGCAACAGCCTCAGCTTTTAAACGTGCATTTTCTGAAGGTGGAGCATCGCCCGTTGCAAGCGCTGAATAATATTTCAAATCAACTGTAGAAACCTCAACAGGTTTCAACGTACCAAAAGCTGGATTCAAGACCTGCAACAACGTATAGCTCCCAAAGACCAGAATCAATCCAATGATCGCATCACGAATCGTGTCTTTTCCTTTTTGCACGTCACCAAGCGAAGCGGAAACAACGTATTTAAAACCACCATACACCAACATGATTGAAGCAGCGATCACAACAATGCTCAAAACATAATTATAGACGCCATTAATATATGTCGCTAAATATGATTCATACAAAATACCATTCACCTCTTTTGTCTGTCCTGATGAAAAATTAATTCCCGGAATAGCGACATTGAGCTTTGGCGTCACAACCGCGGACTGCGTTGCCGCAACTGCAGGAATAACGAATAGCACAAAAGCAAAAAAGGCCATCGAACTAACTGCTAGGGTTCGGGAAATCCATTTGTGAAAAAAACGTTTTCGTACTTCAAGACAACGCATATCACACATCAGTGTACCATTTTACAAACGCATCCCCAAAGCCATGCACCTAATTCGCTCCTCCTTTGCATGCCTTATATGCATCCATTTTATTTTGTAGCCTTCCCGTGCATGTCGTATCCGCACGCTCACCACTGTATTTCTGAAAAATCTTACATGCATCAGTCTCGTTGATTCCTTTCAATAACTGAACGGTCGCGGCAGTTTGACCTTCCCAAGTCATAACACAAGGTGCGGTATAACAAGTCTCACCCATCCTCCGACCAACCGAACCATCCGGGGCTACACACGAAAGCTCACTTGTTCTTGGGAAGATCGTAAACTGGCCATACCCAAAACCATGTGAAAAACGCCAATCAAGACCATAGTCCGGGGGAATTGCGGTCATGTCATCATCGTTCGTCGTAGTTTGATAACCCTTTAATATTGCATTGCAAGTATCCGCATTAGACTTATTACACTTTTCTGGCAGCGCTGCAGGAGTAAAGCTTGTTTTCAAAAACGTGATTCCGGACCGTAAAAAATCAAGTCTTGATTGATATTGAATCTTATTCGCATCCTCATCATGCCCAACTGCATTTTGACGTCGACCAGACTCAGTTGCTGCAATTGCTTTTAAAATACAAGGATCAACACCAGCGTCTTTCGCAGCCTTATCTAAAATCTTATTCAATTCCTCAATGGGCAATGTCATCCGTGGATCAAATGGATTCTTTGGATTCATGCGTGTTGCAGGCTTCGTGCCACCTACAGCAGCAGCAACCGCCTGCTTTATCACAGGACTTGCCGTGCACCCCTGAGCTGCTGCAACATCTTGAAGCCTTTGATATACCGCTTCAGGAACCTTATAAATAAGCGGCTCAACGATAGGGATCTCTAGCGGTTTTAGCTCAACTAGTGCCGGATTCAGCATTGCCAAAATCGTGTAGGAGCCAAATGTGAGGATCAAACCAATCACTGCATTCACGATGTTCTTTTTTCCATCTGCAACACCCTCCAAACTTGAACTGAGAATATATTTAAACCCTCCATAAATCATCATTAGCGCGGCAGCAATGACAACAATACCTAAAATATATTTATACACACCGGCAATATATGTTGCCAAATACGATTCATACAACACCTTTCCCGTCTCTGCGACCTGTCCTGTTGCCAAATTCACACCCGGAATATCTACGCCTAATTTTGGCGCTACAGCCGCAGGTCCTGATGGTGTCGCTGAAGCAGGATCAGCCGCTATCGCAATCGAGACGGGAGCTGAAATAGAAACAACCACAACCAAACAACACATCGCAAAGATCGAAGATAATACGCGATAGAACGTCTTTTTCACATCAAACATGTACATGATTACAGCCAGTGTATCATCAGAGCTTTTGTATATCCATCATAGAACATTTGCGCTATCATTTTAGACAAACATCGAACATGAAACTTGCGCTCCGTCATTTTCAGCAAACATCGTCACTCATTGCAATCATCGGGTTTAGCTGTGCTCTCCTTGCACCATTTCAATCCATCGCAGCCGCCACCTGTTGCAACTGCCATCCAAATGGCAATGCAACGATCAACGTTTGCCTCACAGACAGCAGCGCGTCATGCACAGACATCATCACAAAATCTAAAAATCCAGCACTAGCTGGTTTTACCTGTGACTCTACACCGCTTTCCCCCGGCTCGACCTGTGAGCCTATCTCGGGGAAAATTGCTTCCGCAAAATGTGTCCAAGGTCCAACGGATGCAACAGGATATAAACCACCGGATACCAGTAACATGAGTACGATAAAGAGTGTGGAACCCGTCGTTCCAATCCTAGGCGTAAACATTACAGGCTTGGCTTTTTCTAAAAAACTAACAGAGATCAATGGTGAGCTCTCTGTTCCATTTCTTGCCGAATATATTGCCGCTGTCTACAAATATCTCATTGGCATTACCGTAATTGCGGCAGCCCTTATGATGATTTATGGCGGCTTTCTCTGGATCATCGGTGCAACGATCACAAGTATCACGAAGGGGAAAAAAATTATCGCTGATGCATTAATCGGATTATTTCTTGTATACGGCTCTTTCACATTATTAAACATGCTGAATCCAGAAACGGTAAACATGAAGGGTCTGCAATTAACGAATGTAACGCAAAAAGACTGGGTTGCCGACGAAGCAAGCCCTTCTGCCGGCGCAGAAGGTGGTACAGCTAAAATAGGTGGTAGCTCTATTCCGTTAGGCAAACGTATCTGCAACACATTTGATGAATGTGCAAAGCTCTGCATATGTCCTAAT
>CAZNPI010000002.1:0-3158 GCA_964575015.1 uncultured Gammaproteobacteria bacterium | reverse complement strand
GGGATAATTTCAAACCTACCAACCACAACCGGCCTCGCTACAAATGACGACCTCAAACCTATTGTATTAGCAGGTCACCCAGGAATCAGTGGCGCTGGGCGTCTCCGGCCAGTTGCGCTCGAAGCTCTCTATGCAGCTGGAAAAATCGCACAAGGAAAAGCTGGAGGTCCTTATACTATTCAAATACTCGATACAACTAGATTGCTCGAAGGGCAAGTCCAAGTCGCTTGTCAGAGCGCCATATGTCCTGGCACACCTGAAGCAAAAGCAAAACTCGGAGATAGCGTTGCCTTTCCAGGCGGTTCCCTACATGGTTCAGGCATCGCAATAGATATAGCTCTCTATAAAGACAAAACCGCACTAACAGCTGCTCAGACTAATTTAAAAGATCAGTTAAAATATACTACGAGAGAACATGCGGAACTCTTACAAGCAATCATGACTGAGGCTGGTTGGTATCGTTACTGCAAAGAAGTTTGGCATTTTGAAGTTGGAACGGCTGGAGCACCTTTTCGCAGCCAAAATTGTCCGTGGCCCCCACCAAAATAATTCCCCATCCTGTACAACCACGTTCTTCTACGGCACTCTAGTGCCCATGAAGAACACTTTGATGTACGTTTGCTCCAAATGCGATGCCCAAACTTCGAAATGGTCAGGGCGTTGTTTGGAATGTGGAGGATGGGGCGCGCTACGGGAAGAGCAAAGCTCTGAAACACAACCAACTCGATCCGGAACAACGGCAGTGAGTGGACAAACGCAACCGTTCAGCGGACACACATCAACATCCGCACCAATGCTCACCACACATCTCACGAGCTTAGATGTGATTCTTGGCGGAGGTCTCGTTGCTGGCTCTGTCACGTTAATAGCTGGTGAACCTGGTATTGGAAAATCCACGCTCCTCGCACAGGCAGCACTCGGAATGGCAGCAAAAGACGGCAGAGTCATGTATGTAACCGGGGAAGAATCACCGGCACAAATCTATCGACGATTACACCGACTTCAACCCAGCATCCCCGATTCACTCACCTATCTCGATGAAACAAATGCGGAAACGGTTGCAGCCACCATTGCTGCAGAAAAACCAACGCTCTGCATCGTAGATTCTATCCAATCGTTGCGAACGGGAAATACAAATGGTGAGGCTGGAAGCACGTCACAGGTGAAGGCCTGTGCCGCGATTATTACCGAGGCCGCGAAGACGCAAAATATTCCAGTCATTCTGGTTGGTCAGGTGACCAAAGATGGTGATGTCGCTGGCCCTCGCGTTCTTGAGCATGTCGTTGATACCGTCTTATTTCTCGAAGGAGATCATGAACATCGATATCGCGTTCTTCGTTGCTTGAAGCATCGCTTTGGTCCCACAGATGAAACGGTTCTTCTCTCAATGACCGAACATGGGCTTGAACCCGTTCTGGATCCATCAAGTGAACTCCTCCGTGATCGTTCTCGTGGCGTGTCTGGATCTGCAATTACCTGCTTAGTTGATGGTCATCGAGCCATGCTCCTCGAGATTCAATCCCTCGTCTCCCCGGCCGGATACGGAACACCGGTCCGACGCGCGACAGGTGTTGATACCGCGCGTCTCGGTATGCTCTTAGCCGTCCTTGCTCGGCGTGGAAGCATTCAAGCCATCGATAAAGACGTGTACGCAAATGCGGTTGGCGGAATCGATGCACGAGACCAAAGCGTTGACCTTGCCCTTGCTGCCGCAATCGCGAGCGCGGTCAAAGATAAGCCTCTGGACCCTCGACTCGGGATGTTTGGAGAAATCGGACTAGGCGGCGAACTCCGACCTGTGAGCTTTCCAGAATTGAGATTAAAAGAATTCGCACGAATGGGGTTCACGACAATGATCGTCCCAAACGGCCAAGGGAAAAAAATTCAAGGACTTGAAATCAAAGAAGCGGCGACGCTGAGGGAAGCACTCGCGGCAATCGGACTCTTCTCGTAACTACTCTCGATGCGTTGTTTCCTGCAAATATTCAACCTGCGCTTTAAGTGTAGGGTATTTTTCCAATTTTAAATCTTCCTCTAGCAACTCTTTTGAAATCTCTTTCGCCTCTTTCATTAATTGAACATCATCTATCCTCGCCATTTCAAACATCGCTTGACCGCTTTGTTGCGTTCCAAGAATATTCCCCTGTCCTCGTAATTTCAGATCTTCTTCTGCAACCAAAAAACCGTCCGTTGTTCGTTCGAGGATGCGAAGACGCTCAAGCGAAAATGCATCATCAGAGGGCATAAGCAGACAATGGGACTGATGCGTTGAACGACCAACCCGACCACGGAGTTGATGGAGTTGCGCAAGACCAAATCGTTCTGCGCCTTCAATCGCGATGACAGTTGCTTCCGGTACATCAACACCAACTTCAACGACCGTTGTTGCAACAAGAACATCTAGCTCGCCACTCGCAAATGCCTGCATCTGTGCATCCTTATCCTTCACCGGCATCTTTCCATGCAACATCCCAATACGTCGACCAAGAAGTGGACCTGTCTGCAACCTCCGCATTTCTGCCTCAACACTTTTCGCACCTAACGTATCAGAGGGATCAATCAGTGGGCACACGACAAATACACGATGACCTTGGGTCAGCTGGTCCTGAATCAATGCATACATCGCATCACGACCAGATGCACCGACATACACACGCGTTTGAATCGGAAGACGACCTTGCGGTTTTGTTTTAATGATTGAGACGTCTAGATCGCCAAGCATGGTCAATGACAACGAGCGTGGGATTGGCGTTGCGCTCATCGACAAGAGGTGCGGAACTTTTCCGTCCTGACGCGGAGCAACCACCAATGTCTCACGCTGAGCAACACCGAATCGATGTTGCTCATCCACAACGGCCAGCACAACGTCTGGTGGTGACTGTCCTTTTTCTAATAGCGCATGCGTTCCGACAGCGATGACACGGCCACGAGACAATCGTTCACGCGCCGACTCTGCATTCAATTTTATCTCCTCTCCGCCCTCAATCAACAGCCGAGAAGAAGAGGTCATGAGCAAGATCGGAATTTGATACGGAACGAGCAAACGGCGAAATGTCTCAAGATGTTGTTTTGCCAATAAATCCGTTGGTGCCATGAACACCGCTGACCCACCGCTCCGATACACGAGTGCAGCAAGCATTGCAGCCACAACAGTTTTT
>CAZNPI010000001.1:19479-23424 GCA_964575015.1 uncultured Gammaproteobacteria bacterium | reverse complement strand
CGACCTTGTTAAAAGCAGTAAAGTCACCAATGTCTGAGTTGAAGATGATAACCGAGTCAATTGCTTCGGCGAAAGATAATCCAACGGTCAAAGCTGCTGATCAGGCACTGAAAGATCAGGCCGCAAAAGCAGCCAAGCAATTGGAGGAGATGACGGCCCAAGCGCAGGTGCGCCAGCAGACGCTTGATCAAATGGTTCAGACGTTGGGTGCAACGACAACACAGGTAGAGACAACATCAACACGCGGACAGCTCTTTCATGCCCCTCCGGCTGCAGTAACATCTACTCTTTCATCCACCACTTCCACTCTCTGATGAGTATCCTGTATGAGCGACAAAGAACCAAAAAAACTTGAACCCCTTCCGGTTCGTGGAGAGCAATCACAAGACATCGTTGAAGAAATGCGCACAGCGTTTCTTGATTATGCAATGAGCGTGATCGTTGATCGTGCACTGCCTGATGTTCGTGATGGTTTGAAGCCAGTGCATCGCCGCATTCTGTACTCGATGTGGCAATCTGGTTTGCGATCTTCCGCAAAGTTTAAAAAGTGTGCCACGGTCGTTGGAGACGTGCTCGGTAAATATCATCCACATGGTGATTTGGCCGTGTATGACTCATTGGTGCGTATGGCGCAAGATTTTTCATTGCGTTATACCTTGATTCGAGGTCAGGGAAACTTCGGCTCCATTGATGGTGATAGCGCAGCTGCCTATCGTTATACAGAAGCAAAATTGCAGGCTATTGCGGAAGAGTTGATGTTTGATATTGAAAAGGAGACAGTGAATTTCCGGCCAAACTATGATGGTTCAACAAAGGAGCCATCAGTTTTGCCGGCAAAATTACCAAACCTACTTTTGAACGGAACACTCGGCATCGCCGTTGGTATGGCGACGAATATTCCGCCACATAATTTGTCAGAAATTTGTGATGCGATCGTTGCTTTGATTGAAGATTCTGATATTACGGTCGACGGTTTGATGAAATTCGTGAAGGGTCCTGATTTTCCAACTGGTGGCATTGCTTATGATGTAAGTGCGATGCAGCAGGCGTATGCAACAGGTAAGGGCGGAATTGTGATGCGCGCTAAGACGGAAATTGTGGAAGATAAGGTGGGTCAATTCCGCATCTTGGTCACAGAGATTCCGTATCAGGTGAATAAGGCGACATTGATTGAAAAGATTGCAGAGTTGGTACAAGAAAAACGCATCGAAGGAATCAAGGATTTGCGCGATGAGTCAAATAAAGACGGTATTCGTGTTGTTATTGAATTGAAGAAGGATGCGTATCCAAAGAAGGTCTTGAACCAGTTGTTTAAGATGACGCAATTGCAAGAAACCTTTCACGTGAACATGTTGGCATTGGTTGATGGGATTCAGCCGCGTGTGTTGACGCTAAAAAATATCTTGGAAGAATACGTGAAGCATCGTCAGTCAATCGTGAAGCGCCGAACGGAATATGATTTGGCAAAAGCAAAAGATCGCGCACACATTTTGGAAGGGTTGCGCATTGCGTTGATCAATATTGATGATGTTATTGCAACCATCAAGAAATCAAAGGACAAGGATGAAGCAAAGGTAAATTTGATGAAGAAGTTCAAGTTGTCTGAGTTGCAGACCATGGCCATTTTGGAAATGCGCTTGCAGCAGCTTGCAAACCTTGAACGTCTGCGCGTTGAACAGGAATACAACGAGAAGATGGAGTTGATTAAGGAATTGGAATCCATCTTGAAATCTGTGAAGAAGATGTTGGATATTATTAAGAAGGAAGTTATTGATCTTCGAGAGAAATTCGGTGATGACCGACGTACGCAAATTATCAAAACCCCAGTTGGTGAATTCTCGGTTGAAGATTTGATTCCGGAAGAAGCAACAGTCGTGATGCTTACCGCAGACGGGTACATTAAGCGCTTGCCGCCAGACACATTCCGTACACAGGCCCGTGGGGGTAAGGGTGTTGCCGGAATGTCTGCGCGTGAAGAGGACCAGGTTGAGCACATGTTCTCAACAACTACGCATGCTGACATCATGTTCTTCACCACCCGTGGTCGTGTGTTTTTGTTGAAAGCGTATGACGTGCCACAGGGAAGCAGAACATCAAAGGGCCAGGCGATCGTGAACTTCTTGCAACTTGCTCCAGGAGAAAAAGTTGCTACAACACTGCCAATGGCAGATGTAGAGGGATCAAAGTTCCTGGTGATGGTGACGAATCAGGGAACGATTAAGAAGTCTGCCATCGAAGAGTTCTCCAACGTCCGACGCTCAGGCTTAATTGCAATCAACTTGAAAGAAGGGGATGATCTGAAATGGGTGAAACCATCGTCTGGAACAGATGACATTGTGCTCGTCACGAAGAATGGACAAGCCATTCGATTTAAAGAAAATGGCGTCCGTCCAATGGGTCGTACAGCAGCAGGTGTTCGTGGTATTAAATTGAAGAAGAACGACAACGTTGTTGGTATGGATGTGGTATTGCCTGCGTTAGTGAAGAAAGGTCATCTTGATCTGTTCACAATTGCAGAAAACGGATTAGGCAAGCGCACAAATCTTACCGAGTATAAGGTTCAAGGACGCGGCGGATCTGGAATTCGCACCATGAAGATTAATGCAAAAACGGGCGGCGTTGTTGCGGCGTATGTCTCGTCCGCTGAAGAAGAAGTTGATCTGATCTTGATCTCAAAGAATGGCATTGTTCTTCGAGTCCCATTCAAGAGCGTCCCGTCACTTGGTCGTGATACTCAAGGTGTTCGTGTGATGCGCTTTAAGGAGACGGGGGACTTGGTTTCGAGTGTGACATTTATTGGAAAAGATGATGGAGTGCATGAATAAATAGTAGGCAAGCAAATAAAAAAAATGAGCCAGTATACTGGCTCATTTTTTTGCTCTCTTAGAGCACCTTATCGATCATTCCGTATTTTAGTGCCTGTTTCGGATCCATGAAATTATCTCGATCCGTATCCTGTTCAATCGTCTGCATATTTTGTCCAGTGTGCTTCGCGAGAATCTTGTTCAACTGATCTTTTGTCTTCAAAATGCGTTCTGCACGAATTTTGATATCTGAAGCCTGTCCTTCTACGCCACCTAGAACCTGATGAATCATGATCTCGCTGTTTGGAAGTGCGAGGCGTTTGCCTTTTGTTCCTCCGGCGAGCAATACGGCGCCCATTGAAGCTGCCATGCCGATACAGATCGTTGAGACATCACAGCTCACATGCTGCATTGTGTCATAAATTGCGAGACCGGCCGACACGCTTCCACCTGGGGAGTTGATGTAGAGCTTGATGTCCTTTGTCTTGTCTTGGCTTTCCAAGAATAGGATCTGTGCAACGATAACATTTGCAATATCGTCATCAATCGCAGAGCCAAGCATGATGATGCGATCTTTGAGTAGGCGAGAGTAGATATCGTATGCACGTTCACCGTTTTGTGACTTCTCAATAACAGTTGGAACGAGCCAGGAATTCTTCAATTGAGAGGTGATTTGGTTTGGAAAATTCATATTTTTATGGGGTAGTAGTTCGCTTCAGACAGCATAGAGTATTTAAGTTTAGCAGTCAAACTTGGTGAGTGCTAAACAATCTTGGGCCCGTTCGGAGTGACTTCGATGTGGCCTTTCACCGTAAATCCTGCAGCTTTTTTGTGCCCTCCTCCACCAAGGAGCTTTGCAATGGTGGAGATATCGCGGTTCACGCTTCGGAAGGATCCTTTGATCAAGTTTCCCGGAAGTTCGCGGAGAACGAGAATAGTGTCGATTTTTCCTACCACGCTTTGGAGAAAGTTGGACATCCCGTCCACAATATCAGCGGAAGCTTCAGTGACATCACTTTCAAGCATATAGGTTGTTGCGACGTCGTAGTGCTTGTTGTAGCTAAGTCGAGATAATAGTGTTCCCCAGATTTTGAGAGAGTCAACGCTTTTATTTTGCCAAACGTGTTTTAGGATTTCCGTA
>CAZNPI010000001.1:3524-19469 GCA_964575015.1 uncultured Gammaproteobacteria bacterium | reverse complement strand
GTGCACCGGCTCCGAGGAGTTTGCCTGCTGCTTCCATGCTGATGGTTGTTGTTGCTGCATTTGAAAAGTTTGAAGTATCTGTGAGAAGTCCGGTCAACAGCGATGTCGCCATTTTGTGATCAATATGGATCGATCCGGATTCAAATAATCGGAATAGGATTTCTGCGGTCGAGCTTGCTTCAGGAAGGACGATATTGATATCGCCGTAACGTGTATTTGTTGGATGATGGTCAATGTTCATGAGGACGTATCCTTTTGGCAAACGAAGAATATGTTCATGGATGCCACAATATCGAAGGTCGCCAGAGTCAAACACGATGACAAGATCATACGCTTCATCGAATAGTTGAGGGTTGGTCGTGTATCGCTGAATGTTGTCGATATAGCTAAATGTGGGTGGGATTGGGTCAGCGCAAAAAATGCTCACATCCTTTCCTTCACGGAGAAAATAGTTTAACGCGCTTGAACTTGCACCCGTTGTATCGCCGTCCGGTTTTTTGTGTGCAACGAGTAAAATGCGCTTCGCAGTGAGAAGCGCTTCATGAAATTGGCCGAAGGACGGCGGATAGGCGGTCGTTGCCATGAGGGGAATGAAGAAGCCTATCCGAAAGCTCCTCACGCGTCAACCGGTGGTCTAGAGTTCTCCTTTTTTCTTTAATTCATTGATGACGTCATCAATGGAGCCGACGTAGGCTTCGCTGGTGTCGAATGACCAGTGCAGTTTTGGAATTCGACGTAAGCGTAGTCGTTCTGCAAGGCCGTCTTTAATATCGTGTTCTGAGGCTTTGAGCACTTTGAGCACATCTGCTTGCTTGTCTTCCGGAAGAACCGAAAGAACGCCTTTTGCATTTCGAGTATCACTTGTGATTTTTGCTTCCACGACAGTGACGAGAACGCCGCGCGGAAATTCAATCCGTTGGGCTAAAACAGCTGCTAACGCATCACGAAAATGCTGCATTCCGCCGCCTTCTTCTAGTCGTCGTGTGTGTGGGACTTTCATATTTGGTCTATAATCAGATCCTAGCACGTCTTTTCAATCTGGGCGAGGGCTCAGTCATTGCTCACATGATATACTTGATTTCATGGCAATTTCACAAGATCAATTATTACAGGGCATGACTGTCATCGGTGTTGGTGCAATGGCGTTGCTCTATTGGAAGTTTGGACGTACAGAAGCCAGTACAACTGCTGTTTTAGGTTCTACCTTGGCCACATTTGCCCGGGACGTCACACAGCAGGCGATGGATGGGAAGCTTGATCCTGTTGTCGGACGTGAAGAAGAGATTGAGCGCATTGTCCACATTCTTTCTCGACGTACAAAAAATAATCCGTTGTTGATTGGTGAGCCGGGTATTGGAAAGACGGCTATTGTAGAAGGGATTGCTCAGCGACTGGCAAATGGTGATGTGCCGGAGCGTTTGGCGAAGAAACGACTGTTCGCACTTGATCTAGGTGCTCTTGTGTCTGGAACAAAATATCGTGGAGAATTTGAACAGCGCCTGAAGTCATTGCTTCAAGATATTGAAAGCATGCAGGGGACTATCATTTTGTTTATCGATGAAATTCACATGATCGAACAAATGAAGGGGACGGAGGGTGCAATTAATTTATCAGATATTATCAAGCCAGAACTTTCGCGAGGGGCGCTTCAATTGATTGGTGCAACAACGTGGAAGGAATATATTGATAAAATCAAGCCAGATGATGCGTTAGATCGTCGTTTTCAGCCAGTTATTGTGAGTGAGCCAACCGAGGCAGCATCTTTGGCGATTCTACGTGTTCTTCGTGAGATTTACGGCAGATACCATGGAGTGATGTATGATGACGATGCGCTTGTTGCTGCAGTAAAGCTATCGAAGAAGTTTATTAAAGATCGATATCTTCCGGACAAGGCTATTGATGTGATTGATGAGGCTGGTGCAAAGGTTTCTATTGAGGCCACGCGAGCAATGAAGCACGGTATTGGATTGATTCATGAGGCAGGAAAACGAGTAAAGCGACAATCTGGTGTGCATGTGCGTAAACAGGATATTGAAGAGATTGTGAAAGAGTGGGTGAAGCGATAGAAAAAGCGGAATAAAAAACGTCCCGATGTGTACCGGGACGTTTTTTATTCAACGAATATCTAGATGCAGACACCGTTGACCAAGCGTTGCGTCGGGAGACACGTTGGTGTTCCTGCGGCTGGATTGGTTCCGCCCGTTGTTCCGGTTTGAGGGCAGGCGTTGTTGCAAGCGGTGAGGGCTGCACTGCACGTTGCTTTCTGAACAGACGTTGTCTGTGGACAGTTCGTATATGCTGTCATGCAGCTTGTTTTGCAGTCAGGTGTCGCTGGCTTTGTAGGTGAACATGTTCCATTGAGGAATGTATATCCCGCAGGACATGTTGGTTGTACCGGCAGACAAGAATCCGTGCAGAGCGTCATGCTTGATGCGCAACCAGCCACATTCAGAGGGCAAGTTTGCGTTTTTGTAACACAGAGGTTCAAGCAAGGAAGTTGTTCTACCGGAACCTTGTTGCAACGACTTGCACACACTTCGAAATCTTTGTTACAGACCGCTGAAGTGCCTTTACATGACTTGAGATTTGCTGTGCAAAGCTCGATACATGTCTTTGTGACGGTTGGGTGGCATTTTCCGTCAGATCCTTTTGTCATTGTTGGGTCAGTACATGGTGCAGTTTCTGAAGGTGGTGGCGCACAGGCGTTCACACACGTTGTTGATTCTGCTTGGCATTGTGCAGGTGTTTTACCACTTCCTGTTTGGAGGCAGGTATTGAGTTTTGTGGCGCAGAGATCGCGGCAGCTTGGTGGAACCGGGCAGATCGTTGTTGCATTCATCACAATGGTCGTTCCTGGGCAATAACATTTTCCGTCAATGGAAGTATTTGGGCTTCCATCTGGACAGAGGGCTGGCTGACTTGGTGCGCTACCTCCTTGTGGGCACGGTACGCCCATTGCTAATACGGTGCCGTCGGCACACTTGTGTCCTAGAACTGGATTTGGTGTTTCTGGGTATCCAGGTGCGAGTCCAGGAACGTTTGTTCCTCCTGGGACCGTTGGTGTTCCGGTTTGTGGATTGCTAGGCGCAAGTCCAGGGACGTTCCCGCCAATGGCGACGAATTCACGACATGTTTTCACACAAAGCTGAACATCTGCATCGTATGTTGGACCGCCTTTTGTAAAGTTATATGTATCTGCACAGCCTGTTTGGCATTGATCTGCAGCTGGGGCAACCGCGGCAGGTCGTGAAGGCGCTGGAGCTGGTGCGATGCGATTGCTTAACAACGCAAAACCGTAGCTTCCGCCAAGAATACCGGCGATGAAGCCGATAGCAACTCCGACGGTAAGTTTTGTTTTAACAGATGTCGCGACCGCGGTCGGCATCGTGCTCTTTGGAGCATTGGGTAAGGAAGAAGATGGAGGCATAGAGAATAGTATGAATAAAAATATCGGAATAAGTATATCATGTTCTTGAGCGTCATGATGAATGACAGATTTGTGTCTTTCCGTTACTCTATAGCGGAACTATGTATCTCCGACGACTTGAGCTTCAGGGGTTTAAAACATTCGCGAACAAAACAGTTCTCGAATTTGTGCCAGATGCTGGGAAGCGTCGTGGATTAACGAGCGTTGTTGGGCCGAATGGATCGGGCAAATCAAATGTTGCCGATGCGATTCGTTGGGTCATGGGTGAACAGAGCATGAAACTTCTTCGCGGGAAAAAGTCTGAAGATGTTATTTTTTCCGGTTCAGATAAACGTCCTCGTGCTGGATTCGCCGAGGTTAGCATGACGCTTGAAAATGATGACAAGTCAGAGGTTGATCTGTCAGAAATTGTAATTACGCGTCGTTTGTATCGCGATGGTCAATCAGAGTATGAAGTAAATAAGCAGTCTGCGCGCCTTGCAGATGTCGCCTTGTTATTGGCGCAATGTGGAATTGGGCAGCGCACGTATAGTGTTATTGGTCAGGGGATGGTTGATGCTGTACTTGTTGCATCTCCGGCAGAACGGAAAGAATTCTTTGACGAAGCTGCTGGGTTAAAGCCATTTCAGCTGAAGCGCCAGTCTGCAATGAACAAGCTTACTGCAACAAAGGAGAACTTGAAGCAGGCAGAATTGGTGCTGAATGAGATCGGACCACGTCTTTCATCCCTTGAACGTCAGGCAAAGCGGTTGATGGAACGTGATCGGATAGAAAAGGAGCTTGCAGAGCTATCGCATGCATATTACGGCGGAACTTGGGCAGAAATTCGTCGAGCGCTAAACGTTGCGATGACAGCGATTAAGGTGAATCAAGATGAGCAGGTGAAGCGAGCCGCAGAAGCTGAAAAGCTCGAAACTGAATTGAATCAGTTGGAGCGAGCCACGCCTCCGTCAGAAGGTTTTCGTGAACTCCGGTTATCCCTTGATGCCTTAGCAGAAGAGCGCGCCAGAATTCGAGAGCGTCAGCTTCGGTTAGAGTCTTCTCGAGAAGTGGCAATGGCACGTGCGGAAAAGCCTTGGGCGCCACTCCCATTATCGAGTATTATTTCAACGATTACAGAGGTTCAGGTGCTGCATGATGCATTATGGGAGGCAGTATCAGCTGCATCTCCAGACGTTGTTCAGATTAAAACATTGATTGAAAAGACACGAACAGCAAATGCGGATTTGTTATCTCGTCTCCAGCGTCCAGCACCAGAGCCGGTGAAGATCGTTGAGGCTGATCCAAAAATAGAGGCTGAGGCTCGTGCGATTGCACAAGAAATGGGCCAGGTAATTATGAAAATTACAGAAGCTCAGCAACGGTTGGAAGAGTGGAATAAGGCAGAGGAAGGGAAGCGTGCGCATATTTTTACGTTGCAACATCAGCTCACAACTGTTCGTCATGGTGTGCAGGATGCGGAGCGAAAAGTCAGTGATGCCGCGGTTCAACTTGCTCGCATCGAAACTCGTCGCGATTCATTTTTGCAAGATGTTCGTGTCAATGCCCCGACCATCGAGTCTCAGCTTGAGACTTTAGCGAATGAAGCAGGTACCAAGCCATCAGACGGTCCTTTAGATTCTCTCCAATCGCGTTTAACGCGATTACGTTCTCAACTGGAGTGGATCGGATCTATTGATCCAGAGACGGTGAAAGAATATGAGGAAACAAAGGCTCGTTTTGAAAGCTTACATGTGCAGACGGAGGATTTGAAGCAAGCGATGACCTCATTAGATACGATCATTGCAGAATTGGATGAGACAATTAAAGAGCGTGCGGCTACGGCATTTCAACTCTTGAAACGTGAATTCTCTGCCTATTTTAAAAAATTGTTTGGTGGCGGAGAGGCCGAATTGCTGGAAGTCGCACCTGAGGCAATGACGGATGAAGAGGGGAATATCATTTCTCAGCCAGACCCTGATGCGGCTCCAGTTGGTATTGATATTCAGGCAACCCCTCCGGGAAAGCGGCTTAAGTCTATTGCGTTGTTGTCTGGTGGCGAGCGGGCACTCACGTCTATTGCCTTGATTTGTGCCATCATGGCAACGAATCCGTCACCATTCATTGTTCTTGATGAAGTTGATGCGGCACTTGATGAATCAAATTCGCGGAAATATGCCGAAATTTTGGAAACGCTTGCAGATCGTACGCAGTTTGTTGTGATTACGCACAATCGTGCAACAATGCATAAGGCACATATTTTGTATGGGGTTACGATGGGGGACGATGGCGTATCACAGATTTTGTCCGTTAAATTGAACCAGGCAGTTGCATAGGTATGAGAGTGATGGACGTGGTGAACATCGTGGTATTGATCGCTTCTCTGACCGTATTTGGTGCCGGGTGTCGTTCATTTTCCTCAGATGTGTCTCATCCATTGATTCGCCGACCGGTTGTGACTGAAACATATGATAGATGGGAGACTGTTGGACCTGATATTGCTCGATTTGAAGTTGCTCCAGCCAGCGCAACTTCTGTGCATTTGGTGTTGTATCGGTTCCGTTCAGAAGCCTTTGATTGGCGGTTTGCATATGCTTCATCTGCCCAGCGTATTTCTGATTGGTCCACGGCCTTTCCAAAACAGGACGTGATTGTAAATGCAACGTATTTTGGATCAGATTTTACTCCATCCGGATTCTTGAGCGTGAGTGGTACGCGAATCGGAAATCGTGAATTTGATCTTGAGCGTTCAGCTTTGTTGCGCCTTCGCCCTTTGCCTGAAATCGTTGATAGCTCGAAGCAGGATATTGACCTGGCAGAAGAACGAAACGCTGCTCAAAGTTACCCGTTATTAATTTCTGAAGGAACGTCGGCGATTCCAACGGATAGTGGTTTATTGGCTCGACGAACAGCTGTTGGTAAAGATGTTCAGGGACGCGTGTATATTATCCTGGCACCAGATCAGCCCGTTTCATTACATGCATTTATGGTTCAGCTTGCTGGGATGAATATACAGTGGGATTCGGTCTTAAACCTTGATGGTGGACCATCAACTGGGGCCGTTGTGAGAGCGGGGAAGTGGGCTGAGTCGAATGACAGTTTTGCATCGGTTCCGATCGTGCTGATGGCTCGTCATCTGTAGTTTTTCGAGGGTTTTTCCTATTGACAGCCTTTTCCGAAACTGGTTTACTGAGCATAGAACTTTTCGAGCGGCCTATTGAAGACCGTTTTTTCGTCCCCAAGAGGGCTTTCCCTTGACAGGACGGCCGAAAAGTGGTAAAACCACCTATCAGCACGGTGCTGGTAGAGAATGGTTACGATGATGGTATAAGGCTTTGAGCAATCCGCTTCCACGACAAGCATGGAACTTCTTCATAGGGTGTCGCAGGTCTTCGGACTCGCTCTCCCCTACAAAAAAGTTTCTTGGATGCGGATTGCTCAAGGTCTTTTATTATAAGTATGAGTTACACAAAAGGTACTATTATTTCTATAAAAAATGATCGATTAGAGGTTCGATTGGTTAGCGGTCAGGCGGTAAGCTTGCCCGTTTCTTCGTTTGAGGGGACGCCGGTAGTCAATCAAGATGTGGCAATTCTAGTGGTTCCATTAGGGGGAGAGGCAGCGAGTCGTGACAGGCTTGCGCAGAGCATATTGAACGAGCTCCTTCATTCATCAGGTGCGTTGAATTCAGAAGAAAAATAAGATATACTGTAACCAACACGAACATGAACGAGACCCATGTAAAGAGCGCTTTAAAGTGGATGGCTATTTCCGTTGGAGTGGTCAGTATTTTTTTTATTCTTTCTGGTGGAATGGTGTTGGCATATGGTCGGATGTATCAGGGAAAGATTTTTCCTGGCGTTCAGGTATTGGGCGTTCGTCTTGATGGAAAGACACCGTCTGAAGCTCGTGTGCTCATAGAGGATGCAATTGATCAGTCTTTGGCGGCTGGATTGCGATTCACATACGCTGGGAAGGAAGTGCGGATTGATCCAACGATTGGCAATGCGAGCCCGGATACCGCGCATGATTTGGTTCAATACGATGTGAGTGCTGCGGTAGAATCCGCGTATCAAGTAGGTCGTGTTGGTTCTTGGGTTCGTGGTGGTATGGAACAGTGGCGTCTGCGAGCAATGCCAGTTGAGGTCCCAGTCAATATAACGATTGATCAACAGTCTATCGAGGACGCGCTTCGTGCTGCGTTGCGTGATGATGTGAAACTTGGTCAGGATGCGCAGTTTGTTGTGCGTCCACAAACGAACCCTGTCGTTGTAGATGTTCAGCCTGAACGTGAAGGTGCGCAATTAGTTATGGCACCGGTGTTTCAAGAGCTGCAAAAGGCAGCCCAGGAACTTGCATTTTCACCGATTCCATTGCGTGACACGCATGTTCCGCCAAGCGTTGTTGCATCAGATTTAGCGCCATTGCAAGCAGAGGCGGAACAAGACGCACGAACTGGATTAAACCTCATATATGATTCAAAGAATTATATTGTTCCAGCTGAAACACTCGTGCATTGGTTTACAGTGTCTCAAAAAGATGGTGCTTCGCATATTACACTAGATCCAAATCGTTTTACTGCAGATATTTCTTCGGTTGTTCCTGGGATTGAGCGTGAAGCCCGAAATGGAAGTCTTGTGATCAAAGACGATAAAATTGAATCGTTCATTTCAGGAGAGAATGGAATCGCGATTGATGCAAGCTCCACACTTCAAACGATTCTGACTTCGTGGCCAGCGTCTTCAACGTTTCCGGTGAGTGTCCAGGTTGTTGAGAGCAAGTTAGCTGGAGCAGATCCTGAACGTTTAGGCATTAAAGAGCTCCTCGGAGTTGGTCGGTCTGATTTTTCGGGTTCCCCAACGAATCGAAGAAAAAATATTGCTCATGGCATTGCTTTGGTGAATGGAACAATTATTCAGCCAGGAGAAACATTTTCCATGATTAAAACATTGGGCGCCATTGATGGTGAGCATAAATGGTTGCCGGAATTGGTTATCAAGGGGAATGAAACAAAGCCAGAATTCGGCGGTGGATTGTGTCAGATTGGGACAACGGCATTTCGTGGCGCATTAGCATCCGGCTTGCCAATTGTTCAACGTCAAAGTCACTCCTATCGTGTTCGATATTATGAACCGGCAGGGACAGACGCAACGATTTATGATCCAAATCCAGATCTTCGGTTTTTAAATGATACAGCTGCTCCGATCTTGATTAACGCATATTCAAAAGGGGATGAAGTCATATTCGAATTTTGGGGAACACGAGATGGACGAACGGCAGTTCAAACAAAACCGGTTGTTTCAAATATCGTAGCTCCTCCTCCGATGAAGACGGTTGAAACATTGGATTTGAAGCCAGGTGTGAAGAAATGCACAGAAACAGCACATGCTGGTGCGGACGCTGAGTTCTCATATACCGTTACGTACCCAAATGGTGAAGTGAAAAGCGAGGTCTTCAAAAGTCATTATCGACCATGGCAAGCAGTCTGTTTGATTGGAGTAGAAAAACTCACAGTACCGGTTGATGGCACTGGGGTAGTCGTTCCGTTGGTTCCGTAGTATTCGAATATGATGATTGAGGGGCGCATATCATGCGCCCTGTTTGTTGTTCTGTTTGTTTGATACAATTTCAACATTCTATGTTTTCTTTTTCTAATGGAGATGGTTTGCAATCAGTTGATGAAGGACAATTATCTATTGATGTATTTCGTGAAGGGGATCAGTTGGTTATTCGTTCGACATTGGCCGGAGTGAAGCCTGAGGATTTAGAAATTCATGTTCATGGCGATTTATTAACAATTCGAGGCCGACGTGAAAGTTCGCAAACAGTGGCAGAAGAGCAGTGGTTTTATCGTGAGTGTTATTGGGGAGCATTTAGCCGATCTATCGTGTTGCCATATGAAGTAGCGAGTGATTTGGCAGAGGCTTCATTAAAAAATGGTGTCTTAGAAATTCGAATGCCAATTCGGGAGCACGGAAAGAGATTATCTATTCGTGTAGAGGAATAAAAAATAGTGCGCATGTGCTATACTCATTGGGTATACAAGAGACTGCTATGTTGTGGAATTTCTCATGCTTGAAACCATAAAAGAACAGTGGCGAAACCTTCAAAAAGAGCAGAAGATTTCGGTCTGCTTGCTTGGCGTCTGCGGCGTTTTAGTCGTTGGATTATCTTTGTATCGGTTGCAAGCAAATGTCGTTGAACCGTTTTTGGTTGATAACAAAGAAATGCTCGCGAGCAAGATGTTGATTGGCCAAACGCCCGCGGATATCGAAGCGCAACAAAAGCGAACAGATACAGATGGTGACGGCTTATCAGATTGGGATGAGGTGAATGTCTATCACATGAATCCAAATTTGAGAGATAGTTGCGGTGATGGTGTTCTAGATAATATTCGAGTAGTAACAGGGAAGAATATTAATTGTGATACGAAGCAGGTCGGTGTCGAAGCAAGACCAGTGACGAGCGGGGACGCTGCGGCTACGGGGACGGCTGTAACGCCGGCAACAATGCAGGGGTTGTATCCTCAGCTGCCTTCTAACGTTGCGGCTGATTTAGCTACGGATTCATTAGATCCTAATGGTGCACTTTCAGGCTTTTCTGCAGGCGCCTTACCTGAGGATGCACTCATTCGAGATCCTGTCGTTATTCGTAAGGCATTAAAAGGAAAAGTTGATGCTTTGGCGCTGCAGAAGATTAGTGATGCTGATTTATTAAAATTGTATGATGAAGCACTTGCGGTTCAGTCTAATCAGTCAATTGGCACTACGCCATAATTGAATATTGTATGAATGGTAAAAATATTCGGTTTTGGTTATTGAAGAGATTTGCTCTTGCTGTTCTAGTTACTTTTGTAGTGTGTATTTCTGGATCTGGCATCGCTTCAGCTTCAACAGGTTTGAGTCCGGATGATATATCTAAAATTGCTTCATTAAACATGAAGTATCCGTGTGGTGTTGCAACGGCACAGAATGAGTGTCATTTCGCAGAAGCAATACAGGTGAGAAATGATGCAACGAAAAAAACATGGCAGTTTGCTGTAGCGATGGGCTTGGTAAATGCATTTCAGACATTTTCTCAAAAAATTGCTGCAGGTGCTGCAGATTGGCTGTTGCAGGGTGGAATAGGAAAGGGTACGGCATTTTTTACCAAACAGTGGGGTAAATATTTGGAAGATGCGTCTATTGATGCAGGTAACCAGTTTTTGAGTTCTTTGAATAAGTTTTCTGCGAATGAATGGGGATTTAATATTTGTCAACCAATTTCATTGAGTTTGAAGCTTTCGTTGGGGCTTGGAAAGACCCCGGTTTTACCTGCTCCAGATTGTACGTTTGCTCAAGTGGCGGCAAATTTTCAAAACGTATATCGAAGCATGCAGCCGGCAGAATTGGATAAGAATTTGAGACAGATGCTGCAGCCGGGAGGGAATGATATCGCGCTTCAGATTAGCGCATCTCAAAAATTCATGCAGAAGCTGCAAAGCGCCAATCAAAGTGCGGTATTAAAGCGTAACGAGGGTAGGGGGATGAAGCAGGTGATAAACATGATTAGTGGGAATATCACGACTCCGGCTGTTTCTGTTGAGCAAACAATGTCAGGAATGAATGCGTATAACCTTTCTGAAAAGAGTAGGCAGTATTCAAATAATCAGATCGGTATGGCTGTTTGGCAGGCTGGCATGAGCGAGTTGCCGATGTTGATGGCATCGACGTTTGTAACGACCTTGGGTCAAGGTTTGTTATCAAAGTTTTTTGATATGTTGGGGAGTAGGGAGGGGGATGCATCTTCTGTGTGGTCAGATTTGGGTAATGCAGATGCGCAGACATCAAATCCTGGAGGTCCAGTTACGGTTACGGATTTTCTTACACCAAATTTAATTACTTCTGATAAGCAGGATTTCACTTTTGAACTTTCAAGTTGTCCGACTCCGCGTGGTCCTTGGGGGTGCTCGCTGGATGATGGGTTAATGAATGCGTTGCATTCTGCTGAGAAGGATGGCGGGAATACGATTGCTCGTGCTGCTGGTATTGGCGTTGCGAAAAGCGCACAATCTGCAACCTATTTGCATAAAGATTGGGAATTGATTCCTGAGTGGGAGACAAAAGACAATCAAGATCCAGGCTGCTATCAGCGTGCCTATTGCGCATCAAATCTGTCTAAGCTGCGTTTTGCTCGTATTATTTCCATTGGTTGGGAGTTGGCTGCAAACTCACCATTTAACAAGAATCAGAACGGAAAATACGTCACACTTGAAACCGTAGTGCAGAATTTTAGTAATTGTAATGCTGATGGACAGGCAGATGCCGATCATCCATGGTGTCATTTGATTAATCCGGGTTGGGTATTAACTGCGCCATCATTTATCTGTCAGATTCGTGGTTTTGGAGACACGTTGCTTGGTCCTGGTACTGGAATCCGAACGCAAGAATGTACAGATGTTGTTTCGTGTTTGGCAACAAATGATAAGGGCGAATGCGTTGGTGGATACGGATATTGTCTTTCGGAAAAGACGGCTTGGCGTTTTGGGGCCGATCAATGTGAGGAAAAGTTTGTCAGTTGTCGTACATATCAGCCACGAGATAAGAGTGTTGGATTGAGTGAACAGAATCCAACGGGTGCCTCATCTCAGGTTCAAGCGGTTTCGTATATTCGAAATACGATTGATTATGGAGCATGTAGTGCTGATAATGTGGGCTGTCTCTATTATTACGCATTGCGCGATACATCAACGAGTTCAACGGATAAGTGGGTGATGAGTGCTGATAAGGGGGCAGATGTGTGGGGGAGTACGTATGTTGGTAAATATAATAATCTTGCAACGTATTACTCGCCGCGAGTGTATTTTGATGCAACCGTTCAGAAATGTGACGCTGCGAATGATGGGTGTACAAAGATGTATAGCATTGCGGAAAATCAACCGGCCTTGAATTTGATCCGTAATAGTTCATTTGAAGATGTTGATCCAAAAGATCCAAAGAAATTGGTTGGTTGGCAGAAGTATGCGCTCATCCCGGTTGATGCGGAAAGTGGAGGCTCTGTACAGAGTGGCAGTCGCAGTGCGCGTTTTGATAAGGCATCGGTTGACGCTGAAATGGCAACCGCAATCGGCGGATTGCGAAATTATGTTGCTTCATACTATGTTCGCAAAGCCGGTGTTGGCGCCGCGTCTTCTAAGTTAAGCATTAAATTTTATTCTCCGGGATTTGGAGCTATAGATTTAAAGAAAACGTATGCGATTTCTCCAAATTGTGATAAAGCTGTTGCGAATGGTGCCATTGGCATTGCGCCTTCGGACGATTTGATTGGTGATGATTGGCAACGATTCACTTGTGAATTTGTTTCGCCTGCAGATGCGACGATCGGTTTAGTGCGTGTCGGTGGTTCCAATGTCGTTATTGACTCAATCGAACTTGAAGAAGGAACAAACGCAACAGAATATCTTGCTGGTGTGAATGCTTCATTGCCAACTGATTTCTTGAAAGTTGCTCCAGATGAATTACGGTGTACGGGAAATACGAAAGAAGACCGTCTTGAGTGTGCGAAATTTGCACGAACCTGTAATCAAACAGATGTAAAATGTCAGGGATATACAGATGTGAATGGTGGGGGAACGGAGATTCCGGCAACTCTGAGCGAGCAGGACGTGTGTCCGAATTCCTGTGTTGGGTATGCTGAGTACCGTAAGCTGCCATCAGCGTTTGATTTAACAAAGGACAACGCACCATTGGATGATCCAAAAGATGACATGATTGCAAACTTTGTTCCGAGTGGAGCGAAACAATGTAACGCTGCAGCGGTTGGGTGTGATGAGTTCACGAATGTTGAATCACAGGCAGCTGGTGGTGAGCAAAAGGTGTACCTCACGTATGCGCGTGCATGTGAAAAGCCAAACACGAACACAAGAACATACTTTACATGGGAAGGTTCTGACACAACGGGGTATCAGCTTCGTACGTGGAGCTTGATGCAGAAGATTGCTGATGCGAAAAATGTTGATCCATTCTATAGCATCCCAACAACAGCTCCTCGCATTATTTTGAAGGCTGGTCCGAGCGGCATCGTGAAAGATCCTGCAACGTGTACGGAAACAACATGGAAGACCGGTTTTGATCCAGATTGTCGTCAATTCTATGATGAACAGGGAGCTACATATTATCGTTATTTCTCGCAAACCATTCTTTCATCCCTCACTTGTACGGATTATCGAAAGAATGATTCAGATCTAGATGATTGTAGTAAGACCGGGGGTGTATTTAATGCGGCAACAAATGAGTGCGTGTATAGCGTAGAAGTTGCACAGAGTAATTCTTGTGCTGCGGTTGATGCGGCGTGTCGTGGATACATCGGAACAACCGGTCGAAATACGGCAACGGTCATTTCAGAGAATTTTACGGCACCGAGCTCAACGGGCGTATTTTATGACATCAATAAGAAGCAGGGTGGACCGGATAATATTAAGGTTTCGAATGAGGCATTGCTCGTAGGTGACCATTCATTGCAGCTGATGTTAAATGGGAAGCAGGTTGCTGCAGCGGCTGTTGATTTTGCTTTCAGCACCAGTTCTCTCTATACGGTAAGTTTCTGGGCAAAATCCCCACAGGCAGGACAGGGGAACAAGAATATTACGTTGCAACAGCCTGCGTCAGGACCTCAGCAGATCGCAATAAATCTAGGAACAGCTGTTCTAAGTGCGGATTGGAAACGGTATGAATTTGGTCCATTTACGCTGGCGTCCGCTGCAACCGCAACATTGACGTTTGGAAGTACGGCTGATCAAACATACATTGATACGGTGGATATTCAGCGTCTTCAGGATATTGTGTATGTTCGAAAGAACACTTGGGTTATTCCTGCAGAGTGTGATCAGACGCTGTCCGGAATTCCACAACCGCAAGCAATGTTGGGCTGTCGAGAGTATAAGGATAGAAAGGGGAAGGTTGTTGATGTTCGTCAGTTCTCTCATCTCTGTCGATATGAGGCAATTGGATGTACGGCATACGTAAATTCTCGTAATTCCTCTGATCCGTATGGAAAGGCCTTTGAATTAAAGGGGATTGAAAATCCAACGAAGGCGTGGGATAGCCTATATGGAGGAACAGTTACAACGAACCATCCTGCAGATCGTTATGAATATTTGATTGATGAGCCAACGGCTCACTGCGATGCTGCACAGGCGAGCTGTCGTGCATTTGGTCAGCCGGTGTTTGATGCAACGCAGACTGTTTCCAGTACACAGATTAAAACGGTCTATTTGATGGATGATGTCACGAAATATACAGATGAAGGAGGGGAGCCGAAAATGTTGTGTCGTCCAAGTGAATTATTCTGCGAACAATTTTCGAGCAAGCCGGCAACCGGGGCGGTCACGTCATACTTCCGAGATCCTGGTCTTCACACCTGTGAATGGAAGGATAAGGTTCAGGTGACGATCGGTAATCAACAACTTCAAACATCAGGATGGTTTGAAAAAGATGTTACCCCTGCAAAGCCTTGTTATCCAACAAAGATATCATCTGGTAATACGTATTTGTTCGAATACGCGGGGGTGCCGGGATATGAGGGTTGGACAGCTACTTGTCCAAAGGAACAGGCAGAGTGTACAGAGTTTAGAGATCCAAGCGATCATACGGATCAGGTTCATCCACAAGGTAAGCCGTATTTCTACATAGATAACAACAAGATTGATCGTTCGACCTGCGGAAATAAAGTTGACCTATTTAGTGGCTGTGTCTTGTTTAGAAACATGAATGACAGCCAAGCGCTTTTCTCATCCAAAGCATCGTATGCGGCATCAACGGCAGCGGATAATACGGCTGTGCCGGTGATTAATTGTGAAAAGGATCCGGGGAACGCATTTTGTAAGGGGGGTGCAACATGTGCCGTCTGGAGAGCGAAATATGAGGGATTGATGGTGGGAAATTTGCCAACCGCTGATAGTATTTTGAAGAAGCATCAGGATCAGCTTCAGGCGATTAGCTGCACGACGGATGCAGATTGCGTTCTTAATGATGGAGCGTATACAAAGGATGCAAATGGAAAAGATATCTTGAATTCATTCCAGGGTTGGAGAATGAATGGGACGTGTCAGGTGAATGATTCCAACCTTGTCTTAAAGGTGAAGCTTGATCGTGACTGTACAACGTGGCTTGGCTGTACGACTGCTGAAACAACGTATGATCCAGCACAAGGGAAGTATATTGATTTATGTACAACGATGTCCGCATGTGATCAGAGCCTGGGTGCAACAGGAAAAAACTTCTGTGCACATTACGTTGATCGTGCGCCAATGGCATCTAAGTTAGATACATTGGGATATAAAGAGCCGGTATTGAATCAGGGGGTATTCTTGGATTATTCAACGTATACCAAGCGTCCTGTTGGATTTAACGTTCCAGGTTATTCAAGTTACGCGCTTCCGAACCATTTTCAGATGTCAGATTTGACTTCGAGAAAGGTTGCGTGGGAGCTGCTGGATGGTCGTTCTGAACAGCAACGGAATAAATACTTTAATGATTATAGGCTCGTTGCCTCTGTAAAAT
>CAZNPI010000001.1:0-3514 GCA_964575015.1 uncultured Gammaproteobacteria bacterium | reverse complement strand
GATGTCAGATTTGACTTCGAGAAAGGTTGCCATGGAAGTATTGATCAATCGCGTCGGACCACAACGTGATAAATACTATAGTGATTATCGATTAGTCGCTTCCGTTGCTCTTTATTCGAGCGAACAGGATGCGGGGTATCTAAAGGATCCAGCTAGTGCAGTAATTTATAAGGATGCTAAATTTTCAGATCTGAATTTGTGTAAACATAAGCAGACGGGTCGTATTGGTTATTATAATCCGGATGATTTAAAGCACTGTTATTTTGCTATTGATAATCCGTATAGTCAGACTGGTGCAGAGGTATTTGGCGGTGGTGGATACAATGTCCGTGATATTCAGACCTTGATTTCAGAATTTGAACAAACGAGCGACGCTGCTTTAAATTCAAAGCTGGTGAATGCTTTGCCGTCTGCGGAATGTCGTGCTTATCCAGATGCTGGTGCGCCATTTCCAAACAATTATGTTAAGGAATGGGATTACACATATGATCCACCAAGACCAAAGGTATATGTAGATGGATACGATGGCGTTCCGTATTGTGAGCAGGGTGAAGATTGTTCCTGTAGCTATCGAAAGGTTGCATATGGGCAAGCTTCAAATAAATTTTATACGATGTTTGGAGCACCTCCACCAACTGGAATTTGTTCTGGTGGAGATCGAGATGGACAGTCATGCGTGCCAGGTGCAACAGGCGCTACTACTGGTGGGCAAGTTTCTGCGCCAACGCAATCTGATCCGAACGCTGTAATCACGGTTGAACCTGGTGGGTCTCCAGCGACTTCCTTATGTGGAACTGGCACTTGCCAAGCTATTCAATCGGTTGCTTTTGTTCGAGGTCAGTTTGGTCAATGTTTGATGCGAGACTTATCAAGAATCGTCGCTGGAAGTCAAGATCAACATCCTTGCTTGATTTGGAATCCTCCACCGGTATTGTTTGGGCAGAAAGATCAATATCACTACATGCCGACTGCTTCATATATTCCTCCACAGAATTCGGGTGAATATTACTGTACAGCAAGCGCCCGGCCACCAAAAACCATACCCATCAATGCTGTTGATGATGGTAAGGGTTCTTGGTTCTCCGCTTTACCTGGAAGCTTGGGGGCCTTTCAGTATGATGAAAATATGGTTTCTGATGGAGGTCCTATCGGAACCGTTGGTAATGAGGGGCCTGATGGAGATCCGGAAGATATCACGTTTATTGATGGAAAACATGCTGAAGGTGGTGATATGGGGAAGTGGTGCGAGCAAGCTGACGACCAGGAAAACAAGGGTAATACGATAGTGCCTGGAGCCGGTACTGTAACAACCGGTATTAATATTGAGCACCTCGTTGATAAGGCTGCGGGTAGATGGATTATGACGGGGCGTGGTCCTGACAAGAATTATGTAGAGTATTTTATTCCTTTTAACGCTGAAAGATGGGCGAAAGAGATTTTCCCTGGTATTTCCGGAAAACCAAGTGAGGAGCAGATCAGGGTAGCGACTATGGAGCGACAGTTTGGATTCTTTAAATTTAGTCCCGCTATTAATCCAAATGGACGAGGATTGATGGGTTGTGGACGTACCCCTGATTGGGTTGAGGGTGTTGAAATAGACGATTATGACGATGTTCAGCAGCTCACGGATGGTGATAAGAAGTGGCTTACCTATTTTCAGCAAAATTTCAATGGAAACATGAATCGAGAGTCAGCTGATTTCTTACGTAGCGATTCGGACCCGGGAAAGTTATTGAAAGTTGCATGTCAAAATGGTGTCGGAGAGTGTTTTTACAAGTATTGGCAAACAGGATATCGCGATAATGGGCAAATTAAGTTTGTGATGGCTTCCGAAAGAGGCAGCGGATGGAAGTTTGATGCTCAAAGTCCTATTTATGCACGGAGTGCAGCTGATAAAGCATTCTTCTCAATTCGTGCAATGTTTGAAGATACCGATTCAAATGACAATAAGTTAACCCCAGAACAGGTTAAAAATCCAAAAGAGCTTGTCGGGCCATTCCGTTTTGTTGGTTGGTGGATTACTGCGAGCGTGCCAAATGCCCTAACGGAACGTGCTATTTACATGTATTTGGACATTGGGAATATAGCGACCTGTAGCGAGGTTGCTCAAGTTGTTGCACCAGATTCTCGTGAGACGACTGCATTTAATGATCGTGTTTGGGAGAATGGTGGATTTAGTGTTCCTTTGCTGGGTTACACATACTCTTCATTGAATGCCCCATTTTCCTCTGCGATGCATATGCGTCCGATTGGTGTGTCCCCGTTATTTCAAACTCATGGCAAAACGCCTGGTTCAACCAGTAAGTTAAATCCTCCTGGATTTGTATCATCTGGAATGGAATATTTTACAAATTCGACTTTGCCAAAGGGAAATTGGGCATTATTAAATAATCTGTTTGCTCGCGTATATCGCGTCTACAGATATTTTGATCGTGCTGTTACGAGGAATTCGTCTTTCTGTGTGACGGGTCCAAGAGCAGGTAATTTTTGCACGCAAAATACTGCGCTAGAAGATTGTGGATTAGTTGGTAAGTGTAATTATTGGGCAGTTGATCAGGCAAGTGCCCCTGGTGCATGTAATGCTTTATCCGGTGTGAACGCGGGACTTCGATGCTCTGGAGACACGAACGATATGAATTATGGATATCATGTTTGTCATAATGCTGCGATGACTACTGATGCGGAGACGGGAATTCCTCGGGGTGAATATGTTGCATGTCAGTTGGATAAGGATTGGTGGTTTGGTGCTGATGGTAAGGCTCCATTGCCAATTAATAAAAATGGTAAAGATGTTGCTGCAAATCCTGAAGATGCTTGGAAAAAAGGCGTATATCGGTGCGCACAAGGAGCCGTAACTATAAATGGAAAATTGCCAATTTGCGGTCAACCAGGAAAAGTTATTCCAACGGCGGCTATGCCTATTGTTGGTGAGTCAACGGAATGTCCAAGGATGGTTATTGGTGATCATCAGTTTGTTAAAGATGGGGATAAGGCACCAAAACTTGATAATGACCAGCATTTGCATTCAGGATGTGACAAAACAACAAAGCCTGGAGAGGGCCATTGTATTGGTTTTCCTACGGCTCAATGTAATTATGATTTCCAGTGTCAATTTACTGAGTTAGAGTGGTGGGGAAGTGATCGTGCATCAAAACCATGGGGCGCGGATCCGTTGGCCAATGTAGCTGATTCAGGGAAATATCCAGCGTATTATTTTGAGCGTATAAGAACAAGTCATCCGTTATCTGCGAATGTCCCACAATTAAGTCAGGCTTTATACGATGCCCAAAAACCAGAATTTATTTTTGGTAGTTTTTTCTGGAATGAAGCCCCTTTTTCAGAGCCGAATGGAGACGGCTATGTATCTGAGGTAGGCGTTGATTTTAAGCCATCAACACCTACTCCAGCTGGTACTGATCACTTGTACTTCACTTATGGTACGGATGTTGCCTGGGCAGCCGACAATGGCGGAGGGAACAGGTATAAGAGCTTGGCAACATCTGGAAATTCTTGG